>NZ_JAAHHG010000239.1 GCF_010692555.1 Okeania sp. SIO3B5
TGGTGTGGTACAGTTTAGTTAAATCTAGACTTTTTCCACACTTGAAAAAATGCTGACGACAATAATAGTTAGCCAAGTTGTACAAGTTTTTTGATTTAAAGGCTAACTCATCACACACCCGCCAATACTGATGTGTTCGGTTAATAATATGTCTGTCAACAAGTCGCATTTACCCACTATAAATTTATCTTAAGTTATTATCTTAATTTTAAGATTACAACACTTTTCTACAAATAGCAACTACTTTATACAATTTTCATTCAACAGTTAATCACCCTTGAAACAGGTTCTTGCCCGCTATATGGAGGATATTCACCCCAGTAAAAGAAATATCCGCCAGGAGCCTTTAACCATTTTAGCCAACTGGGCAAGACATTCTTCTTGAATCCGGAATTTAATTTTGTAAAAAATTTAATTAAAAATTCCTCATGCTCTCTTTCTTTTTCAAAGTCTCGATAACTTTTTCCAAATTGATTTTGTAGGTTAGATAATATTTGCAAATCACCTTTTGAAGCAATTATTTGGTCTCGCACTTTTTTATTATATTTCCAAATACCTAAATGATTCTCGTATATAATTTTCCGATCCACTAAAAAGTATCCATATTCATGACCATATAACTCTTCATAGGGACACATAAAATTGTTGTAAAGCTCATAAATCTTACCACTTTTACCAACTACACGCCAGTGTACTTTACCTATGAAAGGTGTATCCCACCAAGACATAGAGTAAGGAGTCCAGACTTTTCCATTCAGAGGTAGAAATAAAACAACTAAGTAAACTAGCCAATTGAGTGGAGAAAAAAGTGTAGTGCTTATACTATGACTTAAATTGGAAATCAGAACAATTATAATAGTATTGGTTAACGCATATTCCCAAAAACAAAGACCAGTAGCTAAAAAAATTGCGATATTTAGAAGTGTGCAACCAGTCAACAGTGAAAGGCATATAGCAGAATTAGCCATTAAAGCAAAAAGACCGCATTGAAATATAATTGTACATGAGTTTATGATTTGATTAAATTTTTTAACTTTATTAACAACATTAACTGCCAGTCTTTCAGGTAAAAATTGTAACCATCCCCAGTTATAGGCGGATATCATTAGATAATGAGTTTCATTTTTAAGCATCCATGAATGCCATTTATCTCCTAGTTTTAATTTACCCACACCAGGAATAAAATAGTGCGATGCTTGTACGCATAACATTAATAGGATGAATGGAACAAAAGTATCAGCAGACTCAATTTTTTCCACCCAAGTAAGATGTTTAATTATAACCAGCGCTCCCAAATAGGATACAAACATTTTTAGGATACGAATAGGCATCATATTATGGATTAACCAAGCGTTGAAAAAATGGATCGAGATAAAAAGATATGGAAGAATTAAAATTGGATAAAAGTATAGACTAATTGTTAAAATAATTAGCAATATTCTTTCTTTAATATTTTTTTCGTCAGCAACAACATCATAATCCATTGTTATGCCTTTCCAAGTAATTATTGCAGCCATAAAAAACATAGTATTTCTAATCAATACTTGAAGTTTAATGACAGAAATATCTAGTTGATAACCGAACAAAAAACTTAATATTATCAGGATAAAAAACTGTAGCCAATCTGCCCGATTTCTCGTAATTAAAAAATTCTTTATAGGAAGTAAGTCTACAAGGATTTTCATCCAATTTTTCATTACTAATTCATTTACACAACAGAATAAAAATAAAGTTATTATAATAATCTCATAACCTTTTAATATCATCTTTTATACCTTTGAAGTTCCAGAATATAGCCATTCGAGGACTCAGTTATACCATTTCTCAAAAACTTTTCTACATTTTGTTGAGTAGGGGAGTGGGTAGGGACGTTGCATGCAACGTCCGTACAGGGAGAAGCAAAAATAAGAATAATGAACATTAACTTAGCTGAAATTAGCAAAAAAGTGATTTTTTTTGTGCTTAAATGCCATATAAACTTCGCCTTAACACTCAGTAATATCATGTCTGGATAATTAGTGATAAAAAACTTTCTCCTTCTTCTCCTGTTCTTCTTCTTCCAACTTCAGTCTTCCCTCCTGACTCCTGACTTCCCCTCCTGGGAGGGGTTAGGGGTGGGTTGACTCCTGGGAGGGGTTAGGGGTGGGTTGACTCCTGGGAGGGGCGAGGGGTGGGTTGACTCCTGACTCCTACGCCGTTATTTATTTATAACTGTTCAACCGGACATGATATAAAATGCGCAATGCTAATAAGTTTACTCCATTGGATTACCAAGCTCGTCGATAGACACATTGGCTGACAATGGCAAACGACCTGGATTTTTTCTTGATTCTGCTGCATAACCTACAGCCACAAGAACAGCAATAGCGATGTCTGGCATATTGCCAGCTCCAATCACCTCTTTAACTCTATTCTCTAAAGGATGATAGAGCATACAACTAGATAAACCCAAACTTTCTGCTGCCAGAACTAGATGAGTAGCTGCGATCGCGGCATCTTTAACTGCCCATTCCCGAGTTTTGTCTTCTTGTTGTTCAAATAATTGAGGGATACCTTTTTTCAAGTACTTTACTTCCTTGTCAGTATATACTCCATTCTGCTTGGCCAACTCTAGCATATTGACGGTATTTTTATTCCAACCATTGAAGTCTGCAGCAAAGACAAAGGTTATCGGCGCGCTAGCAATAATTTTTTGACGTTCGTAAATCCTTGGACGTAATTCACTAATCTCCTCATCCGTACAGGCTTTTACTAATGCTGCTTTTTTTTCTGGACTTTGGACTACAACAATTTGCCATGGTTGTAGATTGGATACGCTAGGAGCAGACACGGCAAACTCAACGAGTTGCTTTATTAGTTCTGGTTCTATTGGATCAGGCTTAAAAGCTCTGATAGAGCGTCGTTGTTGGATTGCCGAAGGGACATCTAATGGTGTGATTTGGTTCATTTTTTACCTTTACGAAAAACTAGGATTTGAGATTGCTTTCCGTTCCGGAATGCTGCGCAAACCCTATCAGTCGCTTCGGACAGAAATACGTTGAGGTACTTGTCACCCCTTGAGACTCTGATGTTTACTTCTATGTAAGGACGTTGCATGCAACGTCCCTACTGCCCTACTCCCCTGCTCAATAAAATGAGAAATGGTATTATCAAAATAATTGGGTCGTGCCACCCCGCCTTTTAAGGCGAAATATTTTTGGAGGCTTGCTCAAATCCCCTACTTCCCCTCCCCTCCTGGGAGGGGTTAGGGGTGGGTTGACTTCTGAGTTCTGACTTCTGAGTTCTGACTTCGTTAAACCTTTGCTGCTTGCTCTGATTTGCTGTATTTAAACAACGAACCACAAGCTACGCGAGTCCTCTCTGCTGCTGCACTCCACAGTTGGAAAGCCACATCTTCTAAATTTTGCCCATCAGCTTCAAGCATCCGGGAAATCATGCTAATTCTGCCGAAAGACCAAAATAATCCTGCTTCAAGCAGATATGGCTCATTGGTTTCTGCGTGTACTCGGAAGTCATACAAAGAGTAATCACGACATCCCAATGCAACATGAGCCTTCTTAGCACTATCGGCAAGTTTCTTGAATAGTTCTGGTGTGACATTTGCTGGACATACTGGCTTCACTTCTGGTTTCTCAGGTTGTTTTCCAGGAGTTCCGTCTGATTTTAGCTCCAACTTATCATGTACAGTTCTAATCGGGTGTTCCTCCGTGACTAAATACTCTATCATTGGCAAGACGGACAACTTACCCTCATATTCAACTACACCTACACGGAGTTCCCTTCCAGGAATATAATCCTCAACTAACAACATCTCGTCCAGTTCAAACCCAACTTCCAATGCTGCCTCTATTTGAGATTCATCCCACACCAATGTCACACCCAAAGAATTGTCTTCCGAGGTTGGTTTCACGATAAAGGGTGGCTGCATTGTTAATTTATCTCCCCGGTGTAGTTGTTGTGCTTTGGCAACCAGGACATCAGATGCAGACACGATGTTTCTTGTATAAGCTTTGTTAGTTGCTAATGCTGTGCAATGGGATGGTGAGCCAACTATGGGGATACCAATAATATCCTCAAATAAAGCCCTGAAACTGGTCATTCCAGGAAAGCAGAACATATGGGGAACCACTACATCAATCTGAGATAGTTGAGGAATCATCTCCTGGAGAGACATCTTTTCCGACAAGGAATCTAAGGATGTACCTAACTGCCAAAGATTGTCAGGATGTACGACTGCATAGTAGCTACTGACACCCGCTGGTTGCACTACTTCTTTGGCGTAGATTATTGATAAGTTGTAGTAAAAGTCAGACACAAGGGAACCTGCCAGGTGTAATACTTGTAACACTGGCATTGTGCTTAAGGATGAAGGTTGAGTTTGGCTAATTTTTCCTAATTTCATAATTAAATTGCTTGGTATTAATTTGTTAACTTTGATATTTATATCATGTCCGTTTGAATACTTATCACTTTGGAGTCAGGAAGGCCACGGGAGCTGTTTGCGCAGCATTCCGAAGGAAAGCCGGATTCTATATTATTGGGCAGAACTCGAGGTTATATCATCAGGACTTACGCAAAGGCACTATATATAGGGTGTCGCTCAGTTACACTAGCGCTAACACACCCTACTAATAGCGTTCATGCGTAAGTCCTGATCATGTCCGGTAGCATCGGAGCGTGTATAAAATCAGGGTGACACTCTTGAGAAAACCTTCTGCCTCCTGCCTTCCCCTCCTGGGAGGGGTTAGGGGTGGGTTGCCTCCTGCCTTCGGACAACCATTGTCTAATTATTCAACCGGACATGGTATTACGGGTAAAGTAGTTTTAGCAATTACTCCAGCTCGCTCCTCTTGCAAACAACGCACCTTTGTGGTAGAATAATCAGACCAATCTCGCTGCTCTGCTTCCTCATAGTCTTTGACTGCCAAGCTTAACTGAGGAACAGATATATTGCGTTGACTCGCCATCGCCAGAGCAATTCGTAAATCTTTATGTAGTAGTTTGACGGTAAAAGCTGGGTGTTGAGAGAGGTCATCACAACGTCGTGAAAACCAATAGTGAGGTAAACCATGAATATCCCCAGCATTTTGACCAAAGGAACCAAAGCGTAGGGCATCCCAAATAGTTTGTAGTTCAATTCCCTCAGCTAAACCCAAGGTAATTCCTTCACTTACTGCTTGAACTGCCACAGCATTAACAGCATTGTGAATAAGTTTACATTTAGTTCCTCTGCCAATCTCTCCACAGTAGAGAACACGGTCTGCCATTAGTTGGAGAATTGGTTCAACTTGCTCAAAGATAGTCTTTGAACCACTAGCCAGAACTGCTAAACCCATGCCACCTTCACTTTTAGCACCTTCTGGGCAATCATTAAAGGGGGCATCTAACATCTCAACTCCCAGTTCCTTCATGGCTTTATATAATTTGAGTATTGTTTCAGGAGAATTTGTGGTAAGGTCTATATAAATACTCCCCGGTCGCAATCCTTGACTCAGACTATGTTCGCCCTCCAGTACAGCAGTTATCACATCTGTTGGAGTAGGCAAGGAGGTAAAAATTATCTCTGAACAAGTTGCAACTTCTGCACAACTATGGGTAATATGGGCACCCAAAGACTGCAACTCTGTCATTTGATCTGGATTAATGTCATAGACATAAACCGAGTAACCATGGGCTAGAAAATTAGCTGCTTGTCGCCCTCCAATATTACCACAACCGATGATACCAATAGTGCGATAATTAGTGGGAGCTTTACTTTTTGAAGTGCTATTACTTGGTGACATATCTTGCTTAAGATAGATAATGAATGTTGTTGTTAAAGAAAATTAGGGAACAGGTACAGCATGGGGTGTCTAGTGCCGTTATTAGAAACCTACTGGCGCGTCAAGCTTGAAAATGTGGATTAGAAAATATAGACCTCTCCCCCCTTTCCAAGGGGGGTTGGGGGGGATCGGAGAGTTAATTTTACCCACAATTTTAGCCTTGACGCGCCAGTAGTAGCGCGTCAAGTTTGAAATAGTGTTTTAGGAAAATTCTCCAAACCTTAGTCATAGCAAGAATTATACTCAAAAATTTAATACACCATTTTTAGCTTGACACCCCACTACGATAATCTATAGAAATCTATTTATTGGAAAACTTGCTTCTACCTTCTACCTTCTTCAATGACTTGAGACTTAATAGCGAACTTACTAGAAATAGCCAAATACATTCCAAATAAAATTACCATGAAACTTACCCAAGTCCATGGTTCAATATTTTCTGAAAAAATCGCCCAACCTTCCAAGGAACTGAAAATAGGAGCAAGTAACCCAACTAGACTAGCAAATCCTGAAGATAAATTTTTCAGGCAATAAGTCCAAAGTCCTATACCCAACATTTGACCAACAAAGGCTAGACTTATAACTGAAAACCACCCAGTTATTGAACTAGGAAAAAGTTGTTCTTGAGCAAATATAACAACAGGTAATACCAACAGAAAACTTGCTGTTGAAGACCATTTCATAATGGTTACAGCGTTAAACTTAGTACGGAGCTGCTCTGCAATTAACGGGTGTACTCCAAAAAACACTGCTGATAGTAAAGCCGCAAAATCCCCTGTTAGCTGCTGACCAATATTCAATGAGAACAGGTCATTTACTTCTAGTAACATTACTCCCGCGATCGCAACAAATGTACCCAGGATAAATCGATTTTCAAAGAATTTACCAAAAACTAGCCACCCTCCTAAGATAGTAAATATAGGAATCAAATTATGGATAATGCTAGAGTTAGCAACACTGGTATTGGTTAAAGACCAAGTCCAACATATTGTACCCATTGATAAAAGCGTTCCATCTGCAATCAATAACCCTATTTCCCTTATCGAAATAGTTTTCTGTATTCTAAGTTCAGTGTGCTGCTTTTGGTAAGGCACATTTAAAAAACTATTCAGTAGCCAAAAGCCAATAGCTGCAATCCAAAAACGATTAAATGCTGTAGCGTTTGGTCCTATTTCCAGTTCACTCAAACGGATAAAAATTGGTGAAAAAGAGAGACAGGTTATGCTAGCTATTAATGCAGCTACCGAATCTATCGGTAATGATAAGAGTTGTAATCGTGATACTTTATTGGGAGCATCCATCTTTTTCCGTCTCGATCAAACTGATACAAGGTACTAAAATTTTGTTATTTACTCAACTCTCTAGAGTCGATCAAGAAATGAAAAATTCCATAAACAATAAAGCCTGTAGCCATACCGGGAAGCACTTCATAAATAGCACTAGATAACCCAAGTCCTAAATTCCAGGCTATGGAAACAATAATACCAATAATCATCATGGCGATCGCTACTGGCACACTTATAGGTTTTTGCCAAACCCGCAATACCAATAACGGGCCTAAGCCGCAAGCTAAAATTGACCAAGAGAAAATTACTAAAGCGAATACGTTATTGTCTCCTGTTAGGGCAATAGCTAATACAATAGCTGTGACAACTAACGTGGCAATTTTAGCCATTCTATAAGAATTAGCTTTAGTAGGAATCAAGTCTTGACTCAATGCAGCCGAACAAGATAAGATCTGAGAGTCTGCTGTGGAAATTGCTGCGGAAAATAATCCGGCTAACATTAACCCCACCATCACTGCTGGTAACAGTTCCATAGATAGATAAGGTAATGCCAATTCTGGGTCACTTGATGTCATTAAATCTGGCAATAATGCTCTTGCAGTCAATCCCACACCGAAGGCTGTAGCAGAGTTCATTTGACCGCAGACAAATTTGATATTGCGAGCCAAAGTAACATTCTCTGCGGAATCAATTGCCATTGCTCGTACTAATATATGAGGTTGCCCTACAGCGCCAAACCCTGCCACTACCCATCCCAAAAAGTAAGGGAAAAATCCCCAAGGCAGATCGGCAGGAATCCAATTTGTCAGGGTGGGGTCAATTGCATTGAGTTTTGCCCAAAGTTCTCCAAACCCACCACAGTTAATCAGACCGACTATACACAGAACCAACAAGGAGCCAATCATCAAAATTGCCTGCACTGAGTCAGTCCATATAGAAGCACGAATGCCTCCTGAAAAACAGTAAATAACTACAATTACAGCTCCAATGATAACTCCTAATTGATAGTTCCAGCCAAATATTGCATTTAGTCCTTTGCTTGCTGCTACAAGTTGAGCTGAAGCATAGGTACCGAGAAAAGCAATAGTAATCAGAGCTGAAATTATTGTAATCAAGCGTCCGTTATTTTTTCCTTGCTCTAGGTTTTCTTGACCGAGGAATGAGGAAACTGTATCTGAATTAGTTTGCTGAGAGACTAATCTCAATTTTTTGAATATTAACCACCAAGCAATATAGTCTCCTATTGCCCAAGCAACAGGTATCCAAATTGAAGCACATCCGACTTTATAGGTAAAGCCAATTACACCAATAAATAGATACCCACTTTGACCTGTTGCCATTGCTGATAAAGCTGTCAGCCACGGATTAACATTTCTACTTGCTAATAGGTAATCATTTGTTGTGTTTTGTTTTTGGGTTGCGGAGTAAATGCCTACTATTGTAAATAATAGTAAAAAGGCAATAAATGTTATCGCAATCCAAATTTGTTGATCCATAAAAATTGATGATTTAACCTTAGTAGAAATCTGGTTTTTCTTTTTTAGTTTCTGAGTTTACAGCCTACAGAAATCCCAGGACTGTTTCATTCTAAATTTTTGCATTTCTCTCAAAGCCTGATGAGGAGGCAGTTATGAGCAGTTCTACTTCTTTGGGTGAAAAGTCAACTTTTAATCGTAAATTAAAAGCCTCCATCTCAGTGTCTCCGTGTCTCCGCGTCCCCGCGTCTATCGAGAATGAAATAGCCCTGACAGAAATCCAATTTGTTAATCTCCCCCTAATTCTACCAGTTTTCCAATATTAAAATCGATTCTTACCCAGCCCTTTAATTTTTGCAGATTACCTAACAAAAGTAAAGGAATTTGCCAATGATGTACCATCAAAAATGGTAAGGGGTCATTTATTTGAAAAATACCGTCTGTTCCTTGAAAAATTCTGTTAATCCAAGTTTTTAATTGTCCCAAAGACCTAATTCCTGTCAGTCGCCATAATTCATGGTAAGTCCAATAAGTAGGTTTACTATTTGGCAGTGGTATTAGTGAGGCTTCATTTTCATCTTTACTATCTTTTAAATAAGCATCTGCTACTCCTGGATGGTCGTGAAATGTAGTAATAGCTGAGTGAGTCCTGGGGTTACATTCTATGGGATAAACTCGACCATCTTCTGTTTGAATAAAGTCAAAAGAAATTTGCCCAGTAATATTTAATTCTCTGACAAATTTCTCTACCCATTGATAGATTTGAGGTCTATCAACATGATGATAATTGACTTGAAATTCTGATGATTCGCAACAACAATAGAGTCTAGTTTTACCCTTTCTTACAGTGCTATGGGTACAATATTCTTTGCCTTTCACAAATTCCTGCATAATCCAGGGTCTCTCTTCACTAATCGGCAAGCTATTAACAAATTCCTCCATTTCCGTTCTAGAGTTCATGGGCAATTTTGTCATGTCTAAACGACGCACTGAATCGTAAGGAATACTTTTGAGAATATATTTACTCCCATCAGTAGCAAAGTCAAAATTGAGAACTTGTTCGGGATTTGTAATTAAAAATGATTTTGGTACAGATAAACCAAAACTTTTAGCTTTCTCAATAAATGTAAATTTATTATCTAATAATTGCGTAATTTCAGCATCAAAATGCAATACTTCACAATATTCTGATAAAAGTGGTTTTGCTAAAGATTCATAGTAGCTTCCTGCCGGACTAGATACAGGGATAAATACATCTATTTTTTCTTTTTTAATAATATCTAATAATCCTTGAAAATAGCCCTCCCAGTCTTTTTGGGGAAAGGGTAATGTGTAGAAGCCTGCAACAGCATTAGAAAATCTATTTCCTGATAACCAATATTTATTTGCTTCTAGCAGAAAAACTTTGTGTCCTGCTGCATGGAATGAACGGGCAAGTTGCAAACATTTTGTCATTTTTGCACCCGTAATTAGAATATTTTTTGGGTTTTCAACTACTACTTTTTTGTGAAAAGGTTGACTAATAAAATTCCAGAGCAGTGATGGTATTACTTTAAGTAAATTTAATGGTAAAACAATTAATAATAAAACCAGAGTACCGATATTTTGGAACAGTGCATAAGCACTTCCTTGGACAAATAAAATTAGTGCCATGTTATTATTTATAATAAGGAAAAAAATGTTAACTAGCTATCAGCTTTTAGCATTTATTGACATTAACTACTTATACTTTTTCATAAGCTAAGATACTGGCAGTTTTTAGTAGTTCTTCATCAATGGTAATTTAACACTCATAGTATAGTTGTACTTCCGTTACTGTGAGGCACTGTGAGTCGATGCAGTTTACTCTTGACATACTCCCGACGTTGCGCTTAGGCGACAACGCGGGATTCTTCAGCCAAGGAAGCCTTGACCGCAGTTTCAACAGAAGTGATGTCCTCCTCCTGTGCTGATAACAATCCAACCCACCCCCATCCCCTCCCGGGAGGGGAGCTAGAGGGGTGGGTGATATCATGTCCGTTAGCATCGGAGCGTGTATAAAATTAAGGTGACAATGAAAGAAAACCTTCTGCCTCCTGCCTCCTGCCTCCTGCCTTCGGATTGTAGATATTTGTCTAGGATTGTCAATTTTTTTCAGCTCTAGCAAGCAACAGGAGTTATATCCAACTATTGATTGGGTTAATAATATCCTCGTCAAACCATAACTACTTTCGCTTAATAATAGTTACCCCATCTCGTAAAGGTAGCAAAACTTGTTCTACTCTAGGATCTTCTGCAACAAAGCGGTTAAATTTAGCGATCGCTTCTCCATTGGCAGCACGCTTTTCTGGTGCAAGATAAGGTTGCCCTTGCAATAAAGTATTATCAACACAAATAAATCCATTTGGTGCTAATAAACTTGTATCTAAGAGAATTCTGAAATATTCTATATACTCTTTTTTATCAGCATCAATAAAAACTAAATCAAAAGTTTCTCCAGCATCTGCCAACTTTTGCATAGTTTCCAAAGCTGGTGCAACTTCCACTGATATTTTCTTACCAGCGGGAGACTTTTCAAAACAAGCTTTAGCAAAGTCAGCTACATATTGATCGACTTCACAAGCAACTTCATGTCCATCTTCTGGCAGCGCTTCTGCCATTGCTAATGCAGAATACCCGGTAAACATTCCAATTTCTAGGATACGTTTCGCCCCAGTCATATGAACAAACATTTTGAGAATTTGCCCCTCAATATGCCCAGATAACATTTCCTGTTCTAACTGGCGCACTGTTTCGCCATCAGAAAATCGTAAATTCCAGGGTTCCCGGCGAGTCTTTTCTGCTAATGCTGCCAACGCATCTGACTCCTGGGTAGTATTTTTCTCTATGTAGGGGTCAAGACCTTCTGCTAATTGGTAAGCATCTTTAATAGCTTCAGCAAGTTTGGCAGGTATTTCTACGGTTTCTGCCATCTTGACAGTTTTCTCAAGTTGTTCTACTAAAATACCCAACGGTGTAACTGGTCTGGCAGTTTTTGTATCTACAGTTTCTGTGTTGACAACGGTTATCATATTTCTATTCCATTACTACTGGATAAGTAGGATAGGCAAAGACTAAATCATCTATAGCATACGAAAACTAAGTTTTAGCCTAAGCATTACAAGGCTTTGAGATTAATTATCGCAGAGGTCTGATGAAAATTTTGCAGTCTTTGCCCACTATTGTTCTTTTTTAAAAAGGGAGCAGGGAGGAATTTTTTGTTTTCTCCACCCCACATCACAACTTCTATTTGTTTTACTCCAAACCAAGATCGCTCAAATACATCTGTTCGCCTTTTCCTTCATTTGGCAAAGAGGTACAAAAATCCTTATGTTCCTCCACAGAAGACATTAATAAGTCTGAGGGGACTTCTCCAGCAAAACTACAACTACCAATACCTGTAGGTAAAGGTGCCCATAATCCACTACTACCACGCTTGCGACGCATATTTTTCTGTCCTTGAATCATCAAATCACTGTCTTCGAGGATAGGATGATAAACTGATAAACCAAGAGAAGAACATAGTGCAACTATTCTGTCGCGATCGCCTTTCTCTAGCCAACCCATTTCCATTGCCAAGGTTGCTCCAAAAGCCATACCAATAGTAACAGCATGACCGTGCATCAATTTGACAGCTGGCTCAAACTTGGGACTCCAGGTGTGACCGTAGGCGTGGGGTCGGTCTTGATAGGTCTCAAACATATTTGTTCCTTCATGCTTCATGTAGGAATACAATGCTCGATAAATTACTTCATCAGCTACTTTAATCAGTTTCTCATCAGCATCAAAGTTAGCAAAATGGGTTTCCAGTAAGCGTGGACCGTATTCTTCTAATAGATCGAATAATAATGGGTCATCAGTTACTGCCATTTTGATAATTTCTGCCATCCCATTGCGGATATGACCTTTTGCCAAAGTGCGGAATAAGCTACGGTCTACTATCGTTATAACTGGGGGATGATATGCACCGATACTATTTTTAAATAGCTGACCATTTGTGCAGGTACGAGGGGATGGTCCAGCGTCAATGGCTGCAACAATAGAACTTCCAATCATCACATAAGGTGTTCGTCGGTGCTGCAAAGCACAGGCCAAACCTGCCACATCGCTGAGTACACCACCTCCAATGATTAGCACAGGTTCATTGCGAGATACATCACAGCCATCTTTACCTAAGAATTGGATTATGCGCTGGACTGTTTCTGGAGTTTTGTCTGACTCCCATGCACGACAAACTAGAGTTTCTAGGGGAATATCATTGTGCTTAAAGTAAGCTTGCAGTGATTCTCCATACAGTTCATCGACTGTTTGATCGACAACTGCTACACAACGACCACGACTTTTGTAAATTTCTGCCAACACTGGGTTAGATGGGTTTAATACTCCATATACCAACTTTACTTCTGACTTGAGAGTAAAGGTTGCAGAAATTTCAAATGAGCGACCATCTTCTACCGCTTTTATTTCTCCACGACCATCATACCACTCTGAGGTTCGGTACTTCTTGGCATGATCGCGCCGAATACTGGGGTCAAATGTGAAGTCTGGTTTGCTGATTTCTTCAGTTAATGCTGCAAGAGGTGATATTGTGTTGGTCATAATTTTAGTTAGTTAATGGTTTGCTCTGATGTTTTACTTCCGATCGTTTTTTTGAGCGCACGATAGAAGTTTCTCCTTGCACTTACAGTCAGTGTAGCAGCACATTATACATTATAGTGCATGAGTACATCACTGAAGTGGTGTTTCAGGATATTGCTACTTGCTTAGAGAAGTTTTTTTCATTAATTGCTAATTCAACAACTAATATTTAACAATTAATAATTAATAATCACCTAATAATTAATAATCACCTTTTCTTCAAAAGAAAATGACTGACTAATACCAGTATCATCAAATCTTGCTACAGTAGTTTATTTTTCTGGTGAAAATATAGATTTAATACTGTAACCACCTTTGTGTGAATTTGGTATCAAAAGCCATCAGAATGATTTTTTCTCTTGAAAGGATAGGCTTTAAACCTAAAACTATTAATTATCAATTATTCCGTGAATTATTTTTGCTACCACAGTATTTCCGATCAGTTTACTCTAGTACTGAATGTAACATAGTTTAGTACATTTACAATTGATTTTGATCGCTATCTAGAAAATATCTATAGAGATCCTTAGAAATACATTGAAGCAATTTTAGACATCATAAACTTAGACAATCTTTGTAAAATCTAAAGATTGACTGATGCTATAGACTTAGAAACTGCTCTTATCAGAGGTTAACTAGGTGCTAGCGATCGCTATTTTGTAAATACCAAAACCTATTACAGTTTCCTTATTTTATAGCAAAACTGAATTGATGTCATCATTGGTGTTTTCTTGTTATTTTACTTCTTCTCAAAATTATACTAGAAAGCCGATATTCTTGTCTATCCCCTAACTTCCACTTCAAATTACAACCGTGATTCACGTTTTGATCTGGATTTAACGGCTGCTGGATAGGTATTATGTTTAGCATAGTTGTCAAATCCTTAATATTGATGACTAATTGACTTACTTGGTAATTTTAATTATGGCGACGTGAATCTAACTTAAATTTTACATTTGCGTTTGCGATCGCTTTCAATTCTTTACCAGTTTGAATTATAAATTACCGTTCTTAGAAACCTACGATTATCTATATAAATCTATGATTTTCTATAAACAATCAGTTCTATTCCTGCTTCACTCTGGCAACGTCGGCGTTATCCAGTCCACAAGCTTTCACGACAGGTTTGCAGTGCAGGTATTTCCTCTTATTCATTCAATA
>NZ_JAAHHG010000024.1 GCF_010692555.1 Okeania sp. SIO3B5
AGAAGTTGGCCACCTTGTAGGCCACAGATATATAGTTGTAAAGAGGTTAGGTATGCACCCTTCCATTCCTTACGGGCTATACGTTTAAAGCCGTTGGACTTAAACTTTTTAGCTCAACGAATCGCACATCCTGTAGTTTGTGTTTGTACCTCCTGTTCTGGCTGTGTTATGTTATCGGCAGCCTCCGCAATTCCTGCCATTAATCCCACAGCAATATCACTACCCAATCCCGGTCCAGCATCCGAGCCTTTGATTTTTTTAGCAATCAATACGTTACCTTTTTTGCCTCGAATTACCAAAGGAGTTGTGGGAGCATCATTATATCCGGAATTTGTTGTAGGAATAGTTTCCTGGCGTCCGTCGGGATGCACTACAGCCACCACCGATTGAAAAACTTGTCCTGCATCAGAGATAAATGACACCGACACAATTAGCTGACTGCCCTTTTTCAGAGCATGAGTACCATCCGATGCCACAAGAGGTTCAGTTAATTCCACCAAAAACAATCCATCTGTACCATCGATTTCCTGATTCCAGTGCAGAGGTACAACCACCCTACCTTCTGCAGTTGTACCAATAGTAACCTCAATATCCTTGTAGCCTGTAAACTCCGAACTCTGATTAATAATGCCTTGCATTCCTGGTGTCAAGCCTTCCTTGATTGATGCTCCCACAACAACCGAGGCAATAAGATTATTTGTCGGTGCAATTGCGGGGGTTGGTTTTGCTTGTGTTTGAGGAGTTTCAGATTCAGAAACTACTTCTTTCTCCTCAAACTCCTTTCGCTGAACCTGACCAAGTGCTGCTAGTTCTGTCCAGGCGCTCAGATCGTCAAACTTTTCGGGTTCTGGGGCCGGAGTAAGAACCGGAGTAGGTTTGGGCACAGGAGCAGGAGTAGGAGCTGCTCTAGGAGCAGGAGTAGGTTTTGGCACAGGAACAGGAGTAGGAGCTGCTCTAGGAGCAGGAGTAGGTTTTGGCACAGGAACAGGAGTAGGAGCTGCTCTAGGAGCAGGAGCAGTTCTAGGCACAGGAGCAGGTCTAGGAGCTGCTCTAGGAGTAGACTTTGGAGTAGGGGCAGGCTTTGGAGTAGGGGTAGACTTTGGAGTAGGGGTAGGCTTTGGAGTAGGTTTTTGAGAAGGAGTCTCCTCAGTTTTTTCAGCCTTTTTAGCAGTCCTAGACCTTTTAGGTTTCTCTTGGTTTTCCTGTAAAGGTGACTGAAGATTCCTCACAGCCACAGCAGCTCTTTCTTTATATAATTCATCTTGCAGTCGCTTAATTTCTTCAGCACTAGCATCAGTCTCTCCTGCTTCATTCGTGGAAGTTTTGGCTATTTGTTTGTTCCCCGTGGAATTGAATAGCATCACAACAAGGGAAATAGCAACTACCACAACAGCAAACAGCCCACCCACAAATACTGTTTTTGCTAGAGGATTCTTGGTAACGTCCGCTCGTGGTTCTCCCCGTATGGGATGATGTAAATCCTCTGGACTCAATAAAGTGTCAGCATCAGATTCTAATTCTGATACCGAGCTTTTTGAAGTGTCCGCGCTTCCTGTGGTATCTGCAAGCTCTTCTATCGACAGACTATCCTCTTCTGTCCCTGAGATAACTTGAGTCGCATTTTCTTCTTGAATTACACTCACGTCCACTTCTCCTTTTAATCAATCTTCTTTAAAAACTATCTTCAACAACACTCGTGACCATAACTTTATTTCTAAGCAACAACCGCAGACTCTCTCGAAAAGGGCTAGTTTGATCGGCTGGCAATAATACTGAAAACTGTTCTGGTATAGCCTTTAGACTGATACGCCTACTGATAATAACCTGCCCTTGTTCACCTTGATTATTGGTCTCAAAGCGTGCAGCAAGAACTCTTACTTCCCACCTACCCGGGGCAATTTCCACAGGCTCAGAAACCTCATAAATAACAACCGAAGACTCTAGAAATCCATCAAGGACTGCCTTTGGGATTATCTGACTTCCCATTAACTTCAGGAATTCGGTGCGAAATCGAGGTTCCATTAAAAAGCTTCCCATGTATACTTTTGAAGGAACTTTCACACCCACAACTGATACACCCGCATCCTCCTCACCATTCGGCAATTTATTATCCCACTCAAACATGAGCTGGATAAATGATTCAGCCGTAGATTTAAGAACTCCTGGCTCCCGATGTAGTGGATCTACCTGTACAATGTCGTGTGCAGTACCATCACTCATCTGCACATAAGTCCTGTCCATCGTAGCTAAGGAGCGATTATTCAAAGCTAAAATCAAAGCTCCCATAGTACCAAAACACAGGCTGCCTGCGAGCATTAATAATGCTATCAGAAATTTAGGGGTATCTTTTTCTGGAATAAGTATGTTGGCCATGATACTAATTAACAATTAATAATTAATAATTAATAATTAATAATTAATAATCACCTATCCTAAATAATTAACAATTAATAATTATCGCTTGCCGGAGCATTAACAATTAAGCAATTTACCAAATTAATTACACATTTTGTCTGACTAAATTCCTTATATTGTATGCCTAACATCAAATTAGAGTGGGTAAACAATTTTTTCAGCAAATCAACAATTAACAATTAATAATTACCTCTACTTTTTAGGGAGAGGATTGAGGATAAAAGAAAACAATTTCTTTTTTTTTTCAAGGGGGAGGCAGAGTAAGCTAAATTATTTAATTATTAATTATTAATTATTCATTATTAATTATTAATTATGTCTTGAATGCCTGACGGATTCTGCGAGCAAACGCCTTCCCCCTTTTTGATTTAGCTGCTGCTTTTAGCATCGAAACGCCCACCCCCGTTGCAAAACTCCCCACCCCGGAAACAACAGCAGCAGCTTGCTTACTAATAGCCTGGAATAATGCTACACCACCCATCTGCCCTAGATAGACTGCTAGTACAGGACTAGCAACAGCAATGAAAGCAGCAAAAGCAATATCTCGGAAGCTAGTCCCACCCATATCTTGCCCCGCTGCAACTTGAGCTTTTTTGACAACGATAGCCGTTAAACCCACAATAATGTTGTAACTAAGCATGGTGGCAAACATACCCACCATTGCAGAAGCCCAGGCGAAGACAGTTTTGCCTGCCACTGGAAGGATACTAATACCCAAAGCAGGTGGAAATAACAGTGCTGTCATTAATAGTGCAGCTTCCATACAATTAATAAATGCCCACTGAATGGCATACAAAAACATCATCAGGAGGGTAATCAGAGCAGAGCGCAAACCATTTGTCAAGGGATTTCCACCACTCACAGTAGGGGAAGGTACATCAACCCCCGCTTCGTTCGCTGCCTCTTCCCTAGCTGGATCTTCCATACACTGTTGTTGCTCTGCGGGTGGTAGATTCATACAATCCGCGTATATCTCTTGCTCGATCGCCTGTTCGGCATTCTCCTGTCGTATTTCATTTAGGGCAGTTTGAGCATCCAGTGAAGAAGAGCCAATCTGTTGAGTAAGGACAAACTGAACATTGTAAGAACCAATACCGTAAAAGGTTTGCACCACCCCCGCTGCTAAAGAACCATTACCACCTAACAGAAAAACTACTATGAGTGGCATAATCAGCAAATCCGCTAAAGCACTCCAACTTTGTTTCTCAAGCAAAGGCTGAATCTTTTCAATAGCTAAGTACAGTAGTGAGATTCCTGCCAACAATAATCCCAAATCATTCAAGGCTTGCCAGAGAGGACTACTGGAGGAAATAGCTTCACCCCATAGTTCACCCCAAGCTTGAGTGGTGCTTTGGTTCAGTTCCGAACCCAAGTTAATTAGATCGCTTCCGGTTAAATCAGCCATTTTTCACTTACTCGGGTTCCTTGAAAGTGGAAAATTGAGAGCCGTTGGCCAAAGCTCGAATATTGGCAGATTTTTCAACTCGATTTCCAGCATTGCCACCCTGCAAAGTTGTCGAAATATCACTGAGGATTTGATTTCGATAAGCATTATCAATTCGGTTTTGCTGAGTTTCAGTAAATATTGCAGCTTGTTGGGCGGATAAGATGGATAGCTGATTAGATTGAGCTGCCTCTGCTTGTAACTTCAGCCCCATTGCATCTAATTGAAGTCTCTCCAAGTCTTGAGTAACATCCGTACTTTCTCCTTCTGATACCAAAATTTGGCCTTGCTCGGCTAGTTTTTGTGTAGCCGCAGCCATAAGAGCAGAAGTTTGAGTAGTTTGATCTCCAAATTCTATTTTTTCTTTGATTTTTTCCTGAGCGTCCTCTCCCAAAGCTGACGAGGACGCCACAGCTTTTGCTAGTTTTCCCGTCAACTCGACACTTGCTTCATTAAGGAGTAGCAAATTATCCTCGACGCTAGATCCTAATTGCATTCCAAAAGTAAAATCTTCAGTCCCTGCGTTTTTTAATTCCTCCAATAATTTATTAGGATCGGGAATATTCATGTCTCCATAAATACCAGAAATCTCTAAATCCGGAAGATTTAATTCGTTCAAAGCATCATCCAAAAAATCATTAGGATCGATCGCCAGTAATTCGGATATAGGGCCAATTAAATCATTAATCTGATCTTCTATTTTTCCTTGTGCATCACTCAGAATATCTTCAGGATTCGATCCCAAGATATCTTCAAAGCTGAAAGATGCAGCAAATGTTGGTTTGGAAATAGCTATAGTAGCAAATATAGCCCCGCTAACTAATAGTTTGAATATCCGTAGAGTTTTCATCCTTTTCTCCTTTTATTCAAAAAATACTAATTTCCAATTTCTTTAATAGAAATACCTCCTCTTAATACCTTGATATAAGCAGCAGCAAAATCTCTGGTTCCTTTAACAACACCCACCTGATTTTTAGGATATTTATCGATAAATCTTTGCCGAGCAGCTTTTTCATCCTCAGAATTAGCCACCGCAGCTAAAATCATCGCCCCGGGATAATACCTCAAAGGACTCCAATAGCGATCGCCTACTTTTAACAACCACTTAGTAAAATATTCCGACGCATCAGGATAAAATGCTTCAGTCGCGTTTACTCTGATAATATCGGGGTCATACTCACAGTATTTGACATAAGCGGAAGCAGCAGCAGCCGTAGTTTTTCCTACCATCTCAATAGAAGTATTTTGAAAAATTTTACTTGCAGCAGAGCAAGCAGCAATGGCATTAATATCCTGCAATATCAGCAACCCGGAAATTCCGTCTTTACGACCAGTAGCCCAAATTGTCCCTACCATTTCGGCAAACCCCGGCTTACTCAGCAATACACTCAGCTCATCTCCTACAAACAAACTTCTCGGATGGGACAATCCGTTGGTAACACAAGCCATAGCTGCCAACAATGACATAATTTGAGCATTACTGTCATTATTTAAACCTGACAAAGCAAAGATTTTTACCATAGGGTCTGGCGGAATTGTGCTAGGGCGACCAATAGCTTGACCAATCTCTGGATCGTCCAGCTTTGCTGAAATTTGGTTGACAATTTGATTAATTGCCAGTCTGTCGATTTCCTCAAAAGACTTCAATCCCAATTTTTCCTTAGAACAGAAATTAAGCAAATCGTGCAGGGTTGGGATGTTTTGCCAGGCATTAGAATGAAAACCTTGCTCAAAAGCAAAGTTGTAGCGATCGATAATTTGAGGATTGGTGGTAAAAACCTGAATCATCTTTACTACTAAAGCGTTAACTCTTTCTTGCAACTTCGGGTCGTGGATAGACCCCATAGCAATGCCGACTAATGCTTGTTGAAGAAACTGTTTCCAACGATTGAGCCGTTCGGCCACCGTTTTCTTATCCATCCCTCTCAAATCTGGTGGCTCGACAAGGTTGTAGCTTTGATTAGCCATATTGAAAAAAGCAGCCTTGTCCCCCAACATCCGACAAGCAGTTGCAAAGGTAGAATCGCCACCAGTAGAAATATCCATCCCCACTACTGGAATACCTTGAGCAAGGGCATCAACAATAAAGCGAAAACCCAAAACCGACTTACCTCCTCCAGAAGTGGCAGTAATAATAGCCCGCTCTGTCTTCCGAAACAAATCTACATAGATAGGTTGTCCGCCTTTGTCCGTAATAAACTCCACACCACAACCACCTTTGTGAAAAGGTCGATAGCAGGTTAGAGGTAACAAACCAGCCACAGTATCTGTATCCAAGATAATCCGTCTGTTTGAAAATAAACTGGTTTGACACAACAGCTTTAATCTATTAATAGGCAAAGTTTCTACCCACAGCCTCCATGCAATATTAGTTTCTCGAATTACACTTGCTGTGCCAAAACTCCTGCACATCAAAGCACAAGCCTTATCCAATTGAGCTTCTGTATCTCGGTAAATCACATACAACGGAGCGCACATCATAGGTGTAGCACCCGTTACCAGTTTTCTTTGAGCTTCAAAACTTTCCTCCTCTCGGACTACCGAACCTACGTCCAAACCACCACCCTGCTCAACAGTATGCTGATTGCTAGCCTCAGCTTGTTTTGCTATTTTTTCCAAATTATATCGCATCGCTGCCTTTGATCCAGGCTCCATTTCTAGCCAAACTTCGGTGTCGTAAACAAAAGAAGCTGCCAAGCAATCAAACTGCCACCGGAGTTGTGAACGACGATCGCGCCATCCAGTGGGAGCTTCTTCCATTGTTAATACCGCCCCGATAGTATGATTTAAGTAGATATACTCCCGACTGCCATTATGTTGTGGGCAAGATGTTTTTCCGTCAAATCCAGACAGCGCCACTGACAACGTGTCTTTTTGAGTATTCGTTATAATTTGACGCTGAAGACCTTGGCCCATTTCTGAGACTTTAATGATTTGGGGGATTTCAGGAGCAACAGTACATCTTCCATTGAACCTATACCATAGCCAATGCCATAAATCATCATCGGCTGGATTTTCAAGAGAAAGTCCGACTTTTGTCTCTAGGAGTAACCGCCAAGGCAGATACCCATTTTCATAAATATCTTTAGCTAGCTGGCAGTACAGATTTTCTTCCCATTCCCCTTGAGTTCCCATGAAAGTTCGGGTTGTTTTGCCAATTTTCATCGCCACCGAGCGCAGGATTTTATCTGTAAACCCATCTTTCTCGCGATAATTTTTATTGCCAGTCCAAGTACAGAATACCCAAATTTCCCAAAACTTCCGATTACCTATTTCATCTAATTCATCAATCCTAATTTTCTCATTATTTACTAAAACCGATATAGGTAACATTTCATTTTGTAATGCCTTTTCCGCAAGTCGTTCGAGTTCTTTTTTTCGAGGAGCTTTATTTCGGAAGCACCCCATGTGAAATGTGATTTTTTCATCAGAGGGAAATTCTTTGAAAGCTTCAGCGATCGCTTCCGAATATTCGACTATTTCCTCAGTATGAAGCTGTGGATGAAATCCCTGAAGCCTAAATGGAATCACTGCTGACCATTTATCTCCGTCCTCATTCAGCAGCCAGCAGCCGAAACTTTGTCCACCTATGGAAACCCGAAGCGGAACATGAAGATTACTTTCAAGTTGAAAAGGGCGATAAGTTGTAGTTTTTTTTCCATCTACAGAAGCAACCGCTACTTTTTCCTTCATCATCATTTTACATTTTTGCTCAAATTGCTTTTCTTCCGCAGATACCCACATGGTTGGTAAATTTACCCAATCTTTTGAAGGGATAATCCACAAATCGGTATATTTATAGCTCTTCTTGCCAGTCAGGAACCACCAGGAGGCAATCAGCCAGACCGAACTTGCCCCCCATACAGCCAATCCCAGATCCAGCAAGACTTCACAAACGAAGAAACTCGCACCAATTAAGACCCCCCAAGGAACTAACTGATCTGCGGGGACTGGACCTATGGATGCCTCTTGTTGGTAAATTTTAGAGACTTTGACAAAATCTGACTGATTCTCCATATTCAGAAACTCCATAGCTATTTTTTTCAAGAGAAAGTAAGAAATTTCTTGCTTTCTCTGTCTGACAAGAAAAGTCTTGAATAATAAAGCTAGGCACTACCCAGTATGAGCTGTGTCATTACCTCAATCGCCAACACGAAGCCAACACCTATAGCCATCATGTTGCCGATGGGTTTCCAGTCCCCACCCTGCATAGCTTGTGATACCAAAAATATACCCCCTACCAATATCCCCAAAATCACGATCACCCGCAACACAGTAAAAATCAGGGTAACTGTTGCAGGATCGACTGTCGAACCCGAGCCTGTAAGAATCTCATTCACCTTGGCCTCTATTGCATCGAATAATAGAGCATGAGCGGGCATCCCTATGCTGGAAAAAATCATGCAACAAATCAAGACAAGTGCTGCTACATGATGGGCTTTAAACCTTACACCGATTAACTTGCCTAGTGGCGGGAAGTAATCAATCATCATTTTTACACTATGCGCAATTAAGCACACGAATAAATACACTGTCATCATTCCTGGGTTCTGAATACCAACAAAGACAAATCCAGCAATAACAAACGCAAGCAACCATAAATCTCCTTTTTCGATTTGCATTCCCAATGCTTTACTTAGTTTTGATTCAAAAGTTTCTGGGCGACGACGGTAGCTTATAGGATAGTCACCGCTATTTTGTTGTAGGTGCATACATTTACTCCGTTTTCAAAGTTAATTTCACAAGCTGTCAGAGGCTTGACTAACGCTCCATTTGTGGTTTGTTTCCCCGATATTGAGGCTCCTGTATCAGCAAATCATCTACATCTGAAGTAGGAATTTCACACTGAGAGCATCGCACGGAACTATCAGCTTCAATGGAGGCACTAAAAATTTTACGGGGATTACCCCATTCATCGGTTTGCTTTAAATCAAATCCTTCTAATTGATACGATTTGTCTGGCTGCTTTGAAATTTCAAAGACACGATCAAATTCTCCATTAGTATCCGTCCAATGGATAGAGCCTACCTCCGTATTGAACTGTTCTGGGGCATGGCGTTGGAAGTAATCAATTAAATCCTTACTGTCAACATTTTGGGTATACTCTGACTCTGTTTGAGGTAACTGAAGAATGCGATTTTGTTCTTCCGACGATAGAGAATTATCGGAAATCTGCCAACCATCATCGGTTTGTTCAGCCCGAAACCGCACCTGTTTATAAGTGATGGTTCGTTCTTTTTCCTCTGAAGAAAATTGATATCCTTCAGCATCAACTGCCTGATTATCAAGCAATCGTGCCACATTTGCTTTATGTGCCTCAGATAACTCGCTATCGGCCTGCCAGTCCTGTAAATTTTCATCCCAACTTGCTACAGTAACGTTTTGAGTAATACTAATAGTATTCTCATCAGAGTTGAAGTGGAGGACACCTAAGTTAGTTTCAATAGGCTCATCCTGATTCAAGTCATGTGCAGTGGCCCGTACACGCACAAACTGGCTTAATGACTCTGCTACAGCTTGAGGACTTTCCTGAATGTTGGTTGGGACATCGGAGCTTGGGGTTTCAGTGTCAACTTTTACTTGAGCTAACCGTTCATCAAAATGACGTAAGGCTTCCTCGTCATGGAGCCAATCATCATCACCCTCAGATTGAGATATTTCTACTGAAGGCCGAGAATTCTCCTCCAATTGCGTTTCTGTCTCTTGCTCTTGCTCCTGCTCCGAGCCCCAAACTTCTCTGCCAATTTCAACGACTTCTGCCAGGTGCGCCGTCACATCAAGAAACATCCCCGCATAGAACCTGCCATCTATATAGTCACTTTGCTCAAGATGATTAGCCTGTTGCTTCATCCAGACGATTAAATTTCCAGGAGCTACCTCTACATCTATATCTTCTAAACTAAACTGTTCCTCATTTTGAGACGTTTCATCCTGTTCGGAGTTCAATTCAGGTGAATAATCTTTGCCTAAAGAGGGTTCATCGACAGTAAATACATCCTTCATTGACGAAATAGGTGTACTTACTGACTCACTCCTTGGCTCCCAATCTTCAGATTCATCCACCTGTTTAGCCTCCAAACGTTTCAATATAGAGGGTTTCGTGTATTTGCGACCTAGTTGATATCCGGCAAAAGGGATACCTTCATATCGCATCCACCACCCCTGTGATGTAGTATGTACCTCTACTCCTAAAGATTCCATCGCAGCAGTCAAATCTTCAAAAGAGCTTCCCGGTTCTAGGCTTTCATCAATAATATTCTGAAGCTTTTGCCGGATACTGCGCTTAGTTGGCTTGATAGTATTTGACTGCTCTTCAAGTTCTCCAATATCTGGAACAGCTTGCAAGCCATACTTGCGCTCCACAGTCCGCAAGATTTTTGGAATCTTATAATAATCCCAGCTAGTATTAGCACACTTGCCACAATCATCCACCAAATTAATCAATAGATGAGCATGAGTGCGAGTTTTTTCAGAGTCTGGATACTTTACATCGTTATGCAAACCCACCAACACCTGGTTCTTATCAAGATTTAGATCGTCAATAACTTGGCTACAAATTGCTGCCCATTCACCCCGGCTCAAATTATCTCCGGCTGAGGGAGACAAAGACAAGTGATATGCCGGACGTTTGACTCTGCCATTACGACTCGCCACCCATTGCATCGCCGCAGCTTTTTCTGCTACCGTCTTGCCTTCAAACACATTCTCAAGAAGTGCTTCGGCTCCCGGCTTGCCAAATATATAGCTGGCGACACTATGAAAATTAGTGTTTCGTGTGACTTTACCAATCATGATGCTCATCCAACAAGCATTGAATATCTTGAACAACCTTAAGAGTTTGGGGGGAAAACTCTTCAGTAGAGATTAAATCTCGTACCAGATGAAGTAGAGTTTGCAATTCTACTTGCTGTTTCCTAAATTTCACCCTTTGCTCAATGAAATCTGTGAGGCAATTAGGAGTGAACAACTTTTCTCGAGCTACCGAGCTAAGACTCTGTTCACTCCTTTCTGCCAATGCCTGTAGGGCATTGTATTCGGAGAACGTCAACCGAACCCTCAAATGACGATTTCTTTTCATTAGTTAGATTAAATTTCTCCTGAATCATGGAGAGACCTCACACAGTCTTTGAGCTTGTGTTTAACTTAATCGCTGATTTTAGAAATTGCAACCCCTAGAACAGGTCTAAAAAAAACTTGCAAGCAATGGCAAAAGTATTACACGTTCTTAAGTACATCCTGATCACGGCGATTTGAACACAGATTGACCCCGGATTGACCCCCAATAACCGCGATTTGAACACGGATTGACCCCGGATTTTTACGCCTGTTTTTTTGTTTCTTCAGATTTTATTTTCAATACCGATTTACTCACGGCGATTTGAACACGGATTGACCCCGGATTGACCCCCAATAACCGCGATTAAAACACGGATTGACCCCGGATTTTTACGCCTGTTTTTTTGTTAATTTTCATAAACATATTAATATTATTTAACAATGCATTTATTTTTTCGATAGCATTTGCTATCGAAAAAACTGGTTACTTATGCGTCAAATAGCGTTGAACATTAAAAAAAAGTAAACACTATTTCGCTAATCTTTTTTTTGAGGTATCAAGAAATAAAATAAAGACATAAAATCAACAAATAATTAAAAGAGGCAATAGTGGTAAAAGGAATCACGGGGACAAGTGCAACGATCTGTATCGATCTCGGTAGCAGCTTAACGAAAGTTGTTTGGAGTTTGGATTGCTCCGAAGAAAATAATTTTCTTACTATGGAACCGGAGATCATGCAATGCAACGACCAACATTTAGATATATATCGTTCTAGACGCATCAATCTATACAACGCAACTAAGGATGATGCCTGGGTCAAACTTGAAGACAACGAATATAGTTTTGCTATTGGCTTCTTAGCTTCTGGTTTGCTGGCAGAAGCAAATCTAAAGGCCCTCAAATATGAATCGGCTTTGTACAAAATTATGGCTGTATTAGGGGTTATTGCCGAGCAAGTGAAGCCTCAAATGAAGTCTCTAGTGCCCATTAATCTAACTACTCTGTTGCCACGGTCTGAATGGAACGATCAGTCTAAATTAAAAGAACAAATCCAGAATGCAGCTAAATCATTCTGGTTTAGAGGACAGCGGATGAGATTGCGCATTCGGGACTGTAGGTGCTTGCCGGAGGGAGCGGGCATTACCTTAAATCGGTATACTAGCTTAACTCAAAGTACAGCAACCATAATCACATTGGTATTTGGGCATCGAAACACAAGTATCCTCATATTCCAAAGAGGTAGGCTGATCGAAGGCGACACAACCAATCTAGGTTTTCACCGCCTAATTGACAGGATTGTCGAGCTAACTTCTGGTCAATCACGGAAACAATTAAATAAGATAGTCTCTCAATTAGGAGACCCCATAGACACCGATAATCCCCTCCTGAGCCAGTTATGTATGTCACAGTTGGCAGAAAATCAGCAAAGAGAAAGAGAGGAAATTATTGAAGCTATACGCACAGCTCAACAATATTATTGGGAGCTAATCAGCCAATGGTTGCTGGCAAAAGCTCCCAGGCAAATAAATGAAGTTGTAATAGCTGGAGGAGCGGGGAAATACTTATACAACCGACTGCAAGAGCGATTTTGCAACGTTCCTACCTATTGGGGGACTGATTGGCAAGAATTAATTGAAAATTCTCCTCAATTTCAGGAACTAGATTTACATGAAGAATGTAGAGGAATTTTAGCTTTCCGATTAGTAGATGCTTATGCTGCCCATTACTACCAGTCTAAGGGCATACAGCACTCACAGGCTCAAGAACCTGTTTCTTCTCTCGTCTAAAATTCTCTAGACAATACATAGTAACCATTTGCCATGACCAACAACCAGAATACTATAGGTAAGATCAAACTTGAGCGAAAAATTTATGGTAACAGGAGAAACTCTCTATACTATGCCTATCTATATTGTACGCACAATGATTATGTAGGCAATATCAATAGTGCTATCATGGATGCTTTCCAATTGATACATTCTCCTCTTGGATTACATAAATACGGCCCCCATGAGGAAACCATACGCCAAACTATACAATCTATATCGATACTAGAAGGTCATATTAATTACCTTAAAGAAACAATCGGATTAACGTCTCACCATGACAATCCCCCTTCTCTACCACCTGCAATAGTCACATCTCAAAATACTGAGAATACTACCGAAAACACTACCGGGAACACTACCCAGGAACTCTCAAAAGAGGAGGAATTGGCATTGACTTTATTTGATAATTTTAGTCTTGATTAAGGAAGAAACCACATGACATATATCATCCTCGTAGGAGGAATCAAAGGCGGTGTAGGCAAAACTCTCGTATGCCGTACCTGTATAGAATATCTTGAATCAACTGGTAAGTCTGTTATTGCAGTAGATTCTGATAGAGAAGTCCAGGATGTTTCGGGGCTTTACGAATCAGAATCAATTGGATTTTCTGATGACTTGAGACGGGCAATGGAGCCCGATAGAATCCTAGAAATGGCGGAACAAAAACCTGACTACATAGTAGTCAATTTACCTGGTAACACATATCAGCCACTTCAAGAATGGCTGATAACAACCGGGAGTATTCAAACTCGAAAAGCACCTGAAGGTCAGCCACAATTCGTCCAATTTTTTATTACGGATGGTTGTTGGTCTTCTATTCAACTACTCCAAAAATCATTAAGCGATCACAATGACAACCTTCCTCATGTCCTGATCCGTAATTCTGGGCGATTAATGAGTTCCCCGGATTGGAGTTATTTAGATAGTGTACCTGAGTATCGAGAAATGTTTGAGAAGCACTGTATATTAGTAGCTGATTTCCCTTTGGTAGCGACACCCGTACTATTTGAATTAGATCGTAAAACTCTAACATTTCGACAAGCGATAGATACTGCAAATAGTTTGCTAGCAAGACGAGCAAGATTTTTTGTCAATCAGTACAACCAAACCTTTGACCAGATTTTTGAACAGTTACCGAATCTTGTTGAGGGTAAGTTAAAAGTCCCTAAAAAAAGTCAGAAAAAGGTTACTTTAGATGATTTAGCCAATCAACTCAAAAAAGATATCCTATCTATTGAAAAAGCGATCGCCAATACCAAAAATCTGAAAGAATTAGCAGCAAAATTAAATGTGTCTGAAGAGACACTTAACCTGTCCAACGAACAGTATCAGAAGCTTCGAGACAAAATCCCGGCTGAATCTGGATCTAAATCTAACTAATTTCCATACTAAGAGAAACAGCTTATGTCAACCCCGAGTCAGTGGATTGAGCAGAACCAGAAAGCCTTGAATCACCTTTTGGATGGCGAACCAGAAGAAGCAAGACAATGGGTCCATAGTTTTCTTACTCAAAGTGGTTCTGCGCTTGAAGATCCGTTTTGCAGTCAGATTGCAGCAAACGCTTATTTAGCCTATGTAATACGAAACAAACCTGATGAGATCCGTTCTGCTTTTGAAATAGCTGAATCAAATATGTTTAAACGGATTGGGACTGAATTTGATTCAAAAAGAGAAAGTTACCAGCAAGCTTTATCCGCAGAGGTAGAGGCACGAATTAGTCGGATGGCAGAACGGTTGATTGCGGAGCGTTTTGACAGTCCTTCTGAAACAGAAGATAAAGAAGATAAGTCTGTACAGGGTCTCAAAACTGCAACTCATAAATTAGCGCATAGCGCGATTGTTGCTTCAAGTGGAATTATTGGCCTAGTGTTGGGCCTTTTTATCAGTTCTTTTCTGGGCAGCAAAAACCCCATTAGCCCTACTGCTGCTGACAATCATCTTCTTAATTGGGCCAAATCAAAGCAGGGGGAATTCGCCCGGCAATTGATTGAATGGAATGGCGATCGCTTAGTTTCTCTAAAATGTGAGGCTGAAGCTCAACGCGATGCCATAACTCTAGCTATACGAGGTGTTCAAGCTACACGGGGAGTATGTGCGGTTTTTGTCCGCGACCCCCGCGAGAGCAAACCACAGCAAGTTTCCGAATAAATTTTCATTACTGAAGGGAAAATCTAATAATGACGAGGAGACATTATAAACATTGGCCTTTGCTAAGGAGTCAATTAACAGCGATCGCCGTACAAGCTTCCGACCGTCAGTGTTTTTTCAGACAATTTGAGCAGTGGAGCATAGAAATGGGATTACCCCTATACCTATGGAACGCTGCATATAAATCCATCCAACAAATCAAATCCAGTAGAATCACGCCAACGGACCAAATAGTAGAAAGAATATTATTTGAAACTATCTGTGAAACATCTCTGGAGGGCATCTTCTTAGTAGAAGGAATTATTCAGAACATTGACTCAGATAAGGATTTACAACTGAAAAACATCTACGATGCTTTATTTCAGAAATCTCAAAAAACCTTTATTGTGCTGTTTGACGAGATTCTGGATGTACCCATGCATTTGTACCCCTTTATTCCACAACTGGAGAAGCCATTTCCTTCACCAGAAGAACTTGAGTCACTAATAATTCAGTTCTGTCAGGGGCATTCTTTTTTGCAAGAATCCGACCCTCTACCACTACTCCAGGCTTGCACTGGGTTGCCAGAAGGCGAGATTACCCTTATTCTGAATCGCTTGGTGTGTGAAGTGAAAACCCTAGAAGAGTTGGCAGATTCTGTTCTGGAATATGCCAAAGAGAAGTTGGCAGGTAAGGGAGTGAGAATTCTCCCCCCTCCTGACGTACCCAAGGCTGCTGGCTTAGATTTACTCGACAAAGATATAGATAAAATAGCATCACTATTCGATCCTCGTGCATCTTCTTGGAAATTACGCAATCCTAATGGTGGCTTACTTTGGGGATTGCCAGGAACAGGAAAATCCTTGGTGGCAAAGATGATTGCCCAACGCATCCGAGCAAAGATGATAGCGGTTGATTTTAATCAACTTGTAGGATCTACTGTATCAGAATCATTGCAGAATCTCAAGCATCTCATAGATTTAGCAGATAATTCTGGCAATGTAGTCTTATTTTTTGATGAATTTGAGAAAAACTTTGTGGGTTGGGAGTCTGGCGGGAGTGGTGGGGCGATGGCCAAGATGACTGGGGAGTTATTATCTTGGCTGCAAGACCATACTACTCCCGTGTTTATGCTGGCAACAATCAACAGATTAGGATTGCTCCCAGCAGAATTAGTCCGGCGCTTCAAATATGTGTGGTTTTTGGGGAATCCCCATAATGGAGCATTGTATGAAATCTTCAATATCCACCTGGGTAAATATTGCCCTAACTTACATTTCTCTGATTCACAATGGCGCATCTTACTTGATGAGTATCGAGGCTGTTCTCCAGACGAAGTGGGTAAAGCTGTGGAGCGTACCTTAGAAACCAACTTTCACTCGCTAGTTTCTCAAGCGAAGGAGCAGGGGAAACCTTTCAATCCCCGGAAATATTTACCTCAGATTTCTCTAGAGGATTTGTTATCCGAGCGTCGGAATTTCACCCCGGCATCTGCCAATAAAGCCATCAGCGACCAACTTTATGCGATTAGGCAGGATGCCGATTTTGCTCGCCCGACTTCAGGGAGAGATACATCTCGTTTTGCTCGAATTAATCGAGGTATGTTTGAGCAATCTGGAGCGAAAAACCAGGGGACAGGTACGACAAAGCTCAACCGTAAACCTAACTCACTCGAAGTAATTTAATCATGGCTCACACACAAATAGCAACCATATTTACTTGGCTTCTACTACTAACCACAACAGCTGCTTCTAGTATCACAGTGCAGCAGGTGGGGGAGCAGCAAGTGGCTATGCCGGACATAGAGAGCTGGACATTCAATTCTATGCCTAATATAGAGGGTATGGATGCCCCATCCCAACTCCTCAAATTAGGCTCACTATCTTCCCTTGGAGCTGAAGAATTTACTTTAGAACAAACATCTGCTTTTTTAGGAGTGGATATAAATCAACTAACCCTGAATCAATTACCACTAATAGGAGAACAAACCCTTGGTAATTTAGTTTTGGGTGATGGCATTTCATCAGCCGGGGTTCCGTTTTTAGACCAGTATAAAATCAAGCAAATAAAGCCCCTTGCTACTTTTTTTAAGAACAATCCTCAATTTCAAGATATCCAACTTTCACAAAATTTAGGTCAATTTGTGGCCAACAATCCCACTGCTGCCAATATAAAATTAAACGAATTGGGGAACCTCAAAATAGGCAGCATCCCCAACCTGGGAAATACTCCCCTTAAGGATTTTGTTGATTGGGAGAATTTTAGTTTAGACAGCATTCCCGGAATCTCGGATATTCCACTCTCTCAGTTTCCCAATCCTTTGAATTTGAGCAGTATTAGCATCATTGCTAGAATCGACACAGTGAGAGGTCCCGCTGAAGCCAATTGGGGGCGGACTGTTACAGGTAGTTTGGAGGTAGGTTTTGAGTTCCCATGCAATAAAACTTCGGAAAATACAGAGTCCTGTTCTCACATAGAACTCGACGATCCAGAAAACCTGGGTGCGACTGTCTCGTCTCCATTCGAGGGAAAAGCTTGGATTAATGGGCAGCAACAGTGGGTTGATGGTGGTTCTGGATTACTTAAAATGGCAGTTCTGTCACCCGTCGCTAAACCTGGATTAGAACCTACCGGACGATTCCCATTTGGAGCATTTGCAAAGATGGTATTATGGGAGGTTGATGAGACAAACGACTCGGCACAATTTGTTTTATTTTTACGATATTGTAACACTGGAGGCTGCACACCATACAATATTGGCCCTATACCTTTCATGGAGTATAAGCGGGATGCCATGATTCCTATTGGTAGCTTGCGCAGTAATCCTCCAAGTAATCGGCTGCCTATACGGACACAACAACGGTTGGCACAGCAGCAGGTGAGGAGGCAGCAACCAAGTATATCAATGCGAGGCAATATCATTACTGGGGAGGAAGTGGCAGGTGGAATTTCTCCATCTATTTTGGCAGAAGGAATTATCAAGATTCTAAGTGTGGGTAAAAGCAATAGTCAATCTGATTTTCCCCCAATCACTTGTTTGGGCGATCGCTGTGGGAAGTCACTTGGCAAATATTACCTACACTCTACTAATCAAAAAGTAATAGAAAGTATTGCTCTGCTTGATGGGGGTGATAACTTTCTAAGAGATTTAACCAAGCCCAACTATCCTACCCCCGCAAGTTTGCACAATTTCTTTCCTTCAACTAGACAAGACGAAGTAATGCGGTTAGTTATTGGTGAAGCTGCTCTATTAGCCCGCAGCGAAATCGATCCTACTACAAACAAGTATTTTTGTGGCGATCGCTTAATAGAAAGAACTGCTCAAATTTTTGCTGGTGGGTTGTTCACCCCCATTGACTCTAGGGTAGCAAATGCTGATAATAGCCTAACTATACTGAAATTGGGCCAGAAAGTAAGGACTTATTACAACTCTCATGGTGGCACTGTAGTTAGCTGTGCTACTAACTAATTTGTTGAAAAATCATGACACCCTCACAATCAAAAAAATATATTTACCTTATAGTCCCTTTCCTTAAAGGATTTGCTCTGTTTCTCATCCTGAGTGGATTATTCGGAATTATTGGGTGTGGCTCCCATGCTCAAGCTATTAGTGGTTGGAAACCTGCTACTAAAGTCGTTTCTGAAGATACAGCAAAACAAATTATTGCTGATAATTCGTCTCAAAAGGCTGACGGGAACACTTATAAGCAACTAGAAGCAATTCGTCTGACTAATAAACTTACTTTATTTAAGATAAATTCACCATCTTTTTGTGGATATTTTGGATGTCTACATCTTGCCTATCTAGAAGAAACTCCGGGAGAGTATAGACCTATTTTGAGGCGATATATCAATCCGCTCCTTCCTAAAAATACTACTCAAATCCAATTACTGAAAGAGCCACCTAATGGTGTTGTTGCTAAAAGTTCCCTACCTTGCTTGCGATTTTTCCAAGCACATCCCACAAACAATACCCTGCAACAAATTACCGAATGTTTCGACGGACAAGTTTACAAGATTGTGGAAACCAGAAATAGTGTTATTGGTAATTAATAATTAATAATTAATAATTAATAATTAATAATTAATAATTGTTGATTAAATATTTAATAATTATTGATTTCAAAAAATCAGGTTAAAAGCCTCCCTTTTCGATTGAGATTAATAAGTAATAATTGAGTCGCGGATTCATGGGGGGTAATATAGAATCCGGTTGAATAGTTATTGTATAGTTGGGAGTAGGGGAGTGGGGGAGTGGGGGAGTGGGGGAGATTAAATATTTAAGTAATTATAGAATTATCAACATATACTATATAACCGAATTCTATATAATACCAATAAAAAAGTAATGCTATACTTAGCTGATACTTCAGTTGTTAAATAATTAAAACCAACAAATAAATCATTGCCTAATTAGATTTTTTTCATCTAATATTTCTGTTTTTTTCTGCTTTACTCACTCATTTACTTGTTCTTTTAAAAGTATAAAAAAAAATCATAAGATAGTATAACTTATGATTTATTGTTGGCATCATCATTTAATTCTAGATTTTTGTAATTAATTTATTTATTTTCATACAGCGAAATATAAATTTCCTAAACCTTGAAAAACCTTGTTTTATTAATACATAAAATAGCACAGTTAAGAATGAAACTACCCTGCATTGTTGGTTAATTATTTATTGATCAGAGGTGGTTATTAATTGTTAATTATTAATTGTTAATTATTCAGGAGGAAAATCCTAAATTGAAAATCTTAGCACAAACTACTCAACCACCACCATCTAACAATATTGCAGGCGATATAGGCAGCGCCTTTGGCAATGTCTTTGGGGGAGAAAATCTACCTCTAATTCTGACTATGGGAGGGATACTTTTAGTAATGCAACTTCTCGGTGGCGACAAGAAGCAAAAGCTCACCACCGCACATTGGGCAGGAAGAGGAGAAAAAGCTTCTGCTATTGGCAAATTATGCTCCGAAATTGAAAAGCGAAAAGTTTCTGAAATTGGCCTTTACTGTGGGGACTGGAAACGCAGGAAACGGAGTTCTATCGGTACTTTCTTTTCGGGCAATCCTCCTACTATTCCCGTGTGTACAATCAATCGAGGTGTAATGGTTGTCGGAGGTGCGGGTTGTGGTAAAACTTTCGGAGTTTTGAATCCTTTGGCCTCAGCAGCGATCGCTCAAAATCTTGGTTTTCTTCTCTATGATTATAAGGGAGAGCAAAAGTGGGTTGTAGCGACTGAAGCATTGCAGAATGGTTACAAAAACGTGAGGGTTTTTGCCCCAGGAAAACCTTATAGTTGTTGTATCAATCCTATCAAGGATTTCATTCGTAGTGCTACTGATAATTTTGGAGCTAAACAATTAGCAGAAGTCTTGTATCAAAATGGCTCTAAAGATAATTCGGGAGGAGACCCGTTTTTTGAACCCGCCAGTCAACAGTTACTACAAGCTTTAATCCAACTGGCACGGGCTACGGAGTATCCAGACTTGGCTATGTGCTATGCTTTAATTCAACTTTCTGACTTGGAAAAAAGACTATTAGAAGCAACTCGCAAACGGGAAAAATACTCTCCTTTTCTTTGGTATCAATTCAATCAAATAGCTTCTTTAGCTAAGGAGGATGCAGGAAAAACCACTGGTGGAATTATCGCAGGGGCTTATAATTTATTACAGCCTTTGGTACAACCTCAGTTAATGGCTTGTACTATTGGTGATTCAAGTATTCAGACCTACATCGATGATGGCATGATGCTTGTGGTTGAGAATGATATTGCCCGTCAAGATGCTCTAGCTCCCGTACTGGCAGGGACTATCCACATGATTGTTTTGCAAAACTTTGCCAAGCAGCGCCAGAGTGGCTTAGTTTTGATGTTTGATGAGTTACCTACCATAAAAGTCAATGTAGCGCAATATGCAGCAGAGTTTAGGTCTAAGGGGTGTGGTACTATTATTGGTTTCCAGAATAATAAACAGCTAGAACAAAGGTATGGAAAGGAAGGAGCCACAATCATACAGGCGAACATGGCGACCAAGTTTTTCTTTAATCCTGGCCATGTGGAAACGGCAGAGGAGATTTCCAAATACTTAGGAGAGTCGGAAATCACCTATACTACCCAAAATGTTTCTCAAAATTACGGTACTGGTGCTGCGGGGGGGTCACGTTCTAAAAATCAGTCTATTCAGATCGTGCCGTTGATGAGTAAGGAAGTCCTGCTCAAGTTTAAGCGTAGCTGTGTTTTTATTAATCCGGCCGTCGGCAGCTCTCAAGAGGGGAGCGTTCCCTGGCATATCAAACCCGAAATCAAGTTGCCACTACAGCAGGTTAAACGCTTTCAGTCAAACGAAAAGATGTGGCAAGAGAAAATAGAACCTCGCTTAATTGCCTCTGAGTTCAAACGATTAGAAATTAGCAGTTATGATGAGTTGGATGAGCGCATGGCTGAAGAAATGAATAAGCGTATCGCTTTAGCAGAAGAGCTTCTACCTTTGCCCGACGATCCAAAATCTTCCGCAACAATTAGTTCGCGTCGAAGTAACCCTTTACCTATAGATATTTAAGTAAATTATGAGTGAAACAAGCATCGAAATACCTGATACTGTTCAGCGTGCTGTGGGATTTGAATTGACAGCCACAGCACTAGAAAACTTTGGGGATGAATGGGCTGTTTTTGCCCAACAATATCGCGGGTTTTCTGAGCAAATTAAAGAGCAAAGTCTTTCTGGAGGAATGTCTGAGGAATTATGGAACAAAACTCGGCAAACCTTACTTAATGAGCGTGAGGATTCCGCCACAAATTGGGTGCAGATTGATTTTTTTCCTTCAGTTTCGGGTGATAAGAATTCTACTGCTAGTAGTAGTGATGCTGCTAGTGGAGTCACTGTTAATACTATTGATACAGAAACACATCATAAACCTATAACAGCAAATCCGGCAATAAACAATGCCACTGAATTTAGGGACAAAGACGAACCCGACATTTCGGATACTAAGGAACTGGTAGATCAAGAGGAATCTGAGATTACGGAGCTAGTAGACGACGATCCTTTGCAACAAGACTTAGTCCAACGAGCAGTCCCTATCCTTTTTGCTGCCCTAGACCGTTATGGAGCTGTTTCTAATATGGGCCTTGACATCCGGATCGAAGGCGAACGCAATTCTGTTACTTGGTCTATCCTTGATCGCAAACTAACTGTAGAGGGAGAGGAGAATATGGAGATTTTGTTTGATTCACACAAACAAGTAGAATCCTTCAATTCAAGCCTGAGCAAAGGATATGTAGAGCATCTGGAAAATCAAGTCGCTCCACAATTAGAAGCACCAGAACCCACTAAAGCTGTTAGTAAGAACATTAGTCGTTGATAAGAGGAGATATTTTATGATTGATATAAATTTAGATGATATTGATTTTGGTTTTCAAGAAAAGCTTATAGATGAGGTTTCGATTGTAGCCAACAATATACTTAATATTCACGGTACGAACACATTTGATTCGCCTACACATCAAATAGTGTATGAACCAGATCACGCTACCATGTCCATAATAGACCGCAGGACTGGCCAGACTGTGAATAGTGTTCGTGATGGTGATGGATGGATAGATAACGGTTCAAATGCTTCTGCGGATATGTTGCACGAGTTTTTGAGACTGCAAGACCGCTTGGAAAAAGAAGCTCGAGAACAAATGAATTCAAATAGAGGCAGAGAACAACTTAGTAGATAAAGATACTCTCTTAACGAAAAGTAAAATTGTGCAATAGGGAGTAGATATTGCCTATTTCCTTCTCATAACGACCATTTTTTTTTCAGCCTACTTAAGAATATATTATGAGCGAATGTTACCCCGTCTTAAAAATCCCCAAAAAAATACTTGATATTGATGTACACATACCTGAGATCAAAATACCTGAAGCCACAGTACCTTTGCGGACAAAAAAACCTGTCAAACCTTTGATGTCTAAACTAATAAAACCTAAAAAACTCAAATTTATATTAATTAGTTTGGGTGTGTTTTTTCTTTCTATTTTTATACCTATGCCTTATGGAGCAATTGTGCTAGCATTAGGATTTATATTAGGGGTGTTTTTTTATTTTTATAATGAGTTCAATTATACGACAAAAAAAACTGAACATGACTCGGCTTTAAGACAATATGAACAGGCATTAAAGCAATGGCAAAATCAGGAATTGGCAACTACTAATAGCCACAGTCAAATTTTAACAAATCAGATTGATTTTATTCAAAGGAATAAAGTCATTGAACACTATAAACATCGGTTCAACCAGCTCGAAGTATTGTCTCCTACTCCGGGAAGCTCTGCACCAAAAGGTCGCACTGAATTTAGTTTTTATGATAAATTAAATCGTTATTTTCCTGGGCAAATACTAATAGATTACAAGATGGTAAAATATGTAGAATATCCATATACTCCAGACTTTATTTTACATTTGCCAGCGTGGAACTTATATGTAGATATTGAAATAGATGAGCCTTATGATGCAAAGAAAAAGAAACCTACTCACTGTATTGATGTTCCGAAAGATACAAATAGAGATGATTTCTTTTTGGAGAAAAATTGGATTGTAATTCGTTTTGCTGAGGAACAAATTGTAGAATCCCCTAAAAGTTGTTGTAAATTTATTGCATCAGTTGTAAGCAAATTAACTGGTCAAACTTTACCTGGAGAATTAAAAGATGTGCCTAGATTAAAAGATGTGCCTAGATGGAATACAAAAAAAGCGAAACGGATGGCTCGGAAAAAATACCGCAATTATTATTAAATATTTCCAACGCTCCACACATTTTATATGCAAGGAGTCCCATCAAATTATAGCGATCGCATTACATCATATCAAGACCTATACGGCATCATGCAAACCATAGTTTATCCTTTTCTGCCCACTCTCAACATCATAATATTTTACTCCCACCATTATTTGGTGCGATTCTATAATAGGCCATCAACTTTTGACGAAAGCTATAACACGCCTACTAGGCCAAAACGTATCCCCTAAATTTATTTCCTCATTGAACCTGATGATAAATTCAACAAGTCCAATAATTTTCGTGGCCTTTTATTTCATTCAGACTTTTCTGGCTAAAATTTCAGTAAATATAATTAAGCTATTACTAACTAATTTATTTTTTATACAAATTGCTAAAATTAAAGTAATCGTGCTATGATAAAAGATATAAAGCAGTAAAAAAGAAATACATAGACACAAAAAAGTATTAAAAATCTCTCAAAGCCGAGAAAATTCAAAGGTAATAAAAAGAGGATAAAAACTGTGACAAAATAACTCTTGAGAAAAGCGTACTTTTGAAGAGCTATTACATTAATCATGGAAAATCTCTCTATGTGTGGCCCAGACCATCTCGGACTCACTGCCCCTGTCCCTCTTAACCAACATCCTGTGGGGGTCTATTTGGCCTCTTTGAGTCCTGGTTCTGTGGTCACTATGAGACAGTCTCTCAACACTATGGCCTCTCTCTTGACGAGGGGTGAGTGTGATGCTTTTACTCTAGATTGGTCTAAACTCCGCTACCAACACACCACTGCACTCAAAGTTGTCCTTAGACAAAAATATTCCCCATCCACTGTCAATAAAATGCTTTGTGCTTTGAGGCGGGTATTAAAAGAGGCTGTTCGTTTGGATTTAATCGACCCAAAAGACTATTCAAATGCAATTGATTTATCTAATATGAGAGTTCGAGGAAAACCTAGAGGTCGCGCCCTCACCCGTACCGAAATTACACGCATCATGGAGGTCTGTCAGTCGGACTCACCAATAGATGTGAGGGATACTGCAATAATTGCTATCCTACGGGGTACGGGTTTGCGTCGAGCTGAAGTGGTTAATTTAGACTTGGAAGATTTTGACCCCACAACCGGAAAGGTGCAGGTACGTCTGGGGAAAGGAGGTAAGGATAGAATGGTTTATTTGCCAGAAAGTGCGATCGCACTTGTGGAAAATTGGTTACGGGTAAGAGGAGAAATGCCTGGGCCATTATTGTGTCCGATTAATAAGGGTGGCAATTTACAGATACGCAGGATGTGTCCTGATGCTGTGTTGAAGATTTTGAAGAAGCGCGCTCTACAGGCGGGTGTTGAGGAGTTTAGTCCCCATGATTTTCGGAGAACGTTTTGTTCTGACTTGTTGGATGCTAATGTAGATATTGTGACGGTTCAGAAATTAGCAGGTCATGCTTCACCCGTTACTACAGCGAAATACGACCGACGGGGTGAAGAAACTAAAAAACGGGCTGTGCAAAATTTGGAGTTTTAATAATCAACAATAATATGAGCTTTATCAAGCATCTTATTTTTCTTAGCGGGCTAAACCTTTTAAACGACTTTCACCTCGATTAAGTTGCGTGAGATTTCTCCGGCAATAATCTTCTTCATCCACATAATTAATTTATTAAACATAATAAAACTTTTAGATAGTTTATAGTACTTTCTTTGCTATTTCAGGAATTGTTATTGCAAATATTATTATTATTGTACTTGCTCCAATTATTTCTACTAATTTAATAGTTTTTTCTATATCTTCTAATTCTTTATCTATTTCCAATAGCCATAATATCAAATTTCTAAACTTTGTGTTTTCCCATTCTAAGATATCTAATATATAGTTTAATTTCTTGTATAATTCTAATCTTTTACATATTTCTATTAATACTGCTCCAGGAATTTTAAACACTATTAAATCACTAATTACTATAGGTACTATTAGTATATATTTAAAAAAAATCATTACGTCGCTGCTCCAAGTCTTTACATATATTATATTAACGCCAAAATAATTTAGTCAATTCTTTGGTCAAAAAAAATACAATTAAAAAGCCAAGCTGATCACCGATTATTGAATATAACTCTGGTTGAGGTGACTTAGCCACTAATAGTTTTATTGTTTCATAAACAACTAATACCAATATTGCTATAAGTACTATAAGTACAAAAAATGCAGTAGCTCGAGCATATACTAAAGTTATCTCACTAGCTAGCTCTGCTTCCTCTACATATCCAGTTATTCCAAAAAACAACACAAGAAAACGTCCAATCTTTTTACTTTGCCATTCTAATATACACAATATCCAGTCTGATATATACAATATCCAACCTGATATATATACTCCTATATATTGAAATAATATTGATAAGATTATTCCAGGAAAATAAAGCACAAAAAAACTACACACTAAAATAGGACTAACTAAAATAACTTTGAAAATATTAGTTAAATTTAAATTCATTGACTACGTGGCTGCTTCAAGTCTTTACATACATCATATTAACGCCAAAAAATGCGTGCGCGTATTACTCATTCAATTTGCTACTAACTAGAAATAGTATAGTCGGCGAACACATTTCAGGCCGCAAGCTAAACTTTTTACCCAACACGACCGCAAGAAAACATAATTGCAAAAATACAAAAACAAGTTAGTGCGGTGTCGGTTGGGTCGCTGCGCTAAAAAGTTTGCCTGAAATGTTTAGTATTGTTCGGAATATTTAAACCATTTAAAAAATAATATCTACATCTATTTCTTCATCATTGTTTTCAGTTTCTCCCCATAATTTACGATAGTCAGAAGGTAGCCATTTGGGATAACTAAATTTATCCTGTTTCTCTTCCAAAATCAACCACAAAATCCCACCTTTTGCACGAGCTAAACACCGAGTTAGTGCAACATATATCATGTGTTGTTCCTGCTCCTTTTCCTCTTTAGATTGCTTTTCATATTCAATCGGCATCTGTTCAGGATAAATAATAAATGTATAATGACCTTCACCACCTTTTCCACTGTGAATGGTATATAAATCAATAATTTTTTTAGTAGTAATTGATTCATCAAATATTTGATCTATTTCAGTCTTCCAATCATTTAAAGATTTTGGCTGAAATTTAGCAAATAAAGCTACTAAACAGTCTCTATAATCCCTTAACTCAGTTAATTTTTGCTCAATTATCTTTTCTGGTAATTTATTAATAGAATTAGCCTGAAACAAAAACCATTCTTCTACTTTGTTCAAGAAGTTATCAACATGATATTTACCTCGCACAACTTCCTTAACTTTATTTAGTAACTTTGCTCCTAAATTTCTATCTTTAATCCGTGCCGGGTAGCCAGCAGTTAGCAGCCTAATAGCAAATATTAATAATGGGGCATTTTTACGGCTAATACCAAAAAATGATAAACTTCTATCAACTTCCTCAAATATATCTAAAAATTTACTTTCTTTGATGATTCTAATCTCACCATCTGGAGCTACTGGGGATGGTTTAATGTCTATATGTGCGTAAATATTTCTGACTAACTCTAGATGTTTTTTGCCACACCTCCAATTAGTAGTTAGGGGCATTTTATCACAGTTAAATTTTTTACCTATTACATCAATTCCATCTGTTAAGCAACCGCGAAAGTTGTAAATTGCTTGATTTTTATCACCACAAGCAATTACAAAATTTTTAGACTGGTTGTGTAGCAACTTAATAAATTCTATTTGCAATAAATCTGTATCTTGACACTCATCTACACTAATTACTTTAAACTTATTTGACCATTTTTTAAACACATCTTTATACATATTTTGGTCGTGCCAGAGTAGCCAACTTTGGTCGAGAAAATCAATATGTAATTCCTTAATTCCTTCGTCCAAACCCGCTTCTAATACATCGCAAGCAGCTTCCGTTATTTCCGATAGCCTATTCTTGCAGATTTTAATACCGTATTTAGAGGAAATTTCCCATACATTATCTTCGGTTATCTCATCTAGGAAATAACAATGCAACCTCATTTTATCAATTAAATCTAAAAAATCAGTCTGAGTTTCGACGGCTATTTCTTTATATTGATTTTTAGTTTGTAATTGACCTCTAATTTCTTCTCCCCATTGATTGCAGGAGTTTAAATACTTTTTTTGTTGAGCAATTTGTTGATATTTTCCATTATTTAATCTAAATTGTTTGTGAGACTTGCCTAAAGCATCTCTTAGTATTTCATAGCCTAAACTATTTAAAGTTTGTACCGACTTTTCCCATTTTATTTCACTTAATTTATTAGCTAAATCTTGTTTATTTTTCCGACCAAACACAACAAATCGACATTCTAATGGGGATAGCTTTTCGGACTTCAAAACCTTAGCTATTTCAGCTAACATAGTACTTTTTCCCGTCCCGGCAAGTGCTTCAATTAATAATCCTTTCTTCTTAGTTTGTGTGAGGCGAAGGCGTACAGATTTTAGAATATTATATTGCTCTTTGGTTAAGAAGTTACCGTCTGAAGTTTTATAGTCGGAAAACTCAACTGCTGTATCTAGCTTTTGTGGGGTTACATCGGACGTAGATTCAAACTCTGAAATGCCTGGTGTATCTTGTTTTTCTGAGGTTATAGGCTCTAGTACCGACTCCTGGAATTGAAATAGAGGCAAATCTGCTATAATCTCCTGTATGTCTGGCTTTTGAGGTGTGGTATTTAGTACAGGTTCTATTTCTGTTTCGGTAAGATCGATATCTTCCCAATAGCTAATAAAATCATCAGGAGAAATTTTTCCAAATATTTTATCTAATAATTTGATTAAAGAATCATTTAAGAACGCCTTAGACAAGTTATCAGGTAAATTATTGTGTTTTTCTTGCTGCTCTAGAGGTACATTATACAGCAGGAATTTTTCCACACTCTCCCATTTACTGAGGATATAATCAGGCTCTAATTTCTTCGACAAATCATTAATTTTCTCCCCTAAATTTTCTTCAATTCTTATCGTTTTTGTAGGAGCTTTTGCTGGCCTTCCTGCTCCGGTTCTAGCCCCTCCTCTACTATGAAATGTCATGACTTTAGAATGTTGTGACGATTATCTAATATCAGTATATCATATATCATAGACAAGTTTTTCGATAGCATTTGCTATCGAAAAAAAAGATGCAAAAAAAGAGCGATCGCTTTAAAACTAACTAGCCTGATGTTGTGAAAAAAACCGCACCGCTTCTCTGATTAACTCATTTTTTGTGCAACCTCTACGCTTTGCTTCTACGGCCACCCATTCATCCAAATCTACAGGTAATCTAACACCCAAAGTACCAGCTAAAGGTGTGTGATTAGGACTGGCAAATTTACCCTTGTTTCTGGTCTTAGCTACTGTCTCATATCCTATATTTTTAGTCTTTGTGGCCATACCTTCCTCCTGCATTATCTACATTTTTAGTATACCGCTCAACCGTGGTATTAGTTGATATTTTGGCCACAAAAATATTTGCTCTAGTTCCTTGACAAAACCGCTCAACCGCGTTTATAATAGTAAGTATAGAAGGTAATAAAAACCATCTATAAAACAAAGGACACCACCTAGTTACGCCCTGAGAAAGCTCTAGGTGATGTCCCACCCCCTAAGTAAATAGGAAACTGACCTAAGTAAATAGGAGACTAATATGTTACTGAAATCCCAAACAATTATCAAGCAAGAAGAGTTGGTGTCTATCTTAGAGGCTCAACTCAAGAAAGCAAAATCCAGACTGACTGAGCTAACAAAAGCTGATACCAAGATTAAATCAGTTGTTGCAGAACTAGAATCATTACTGACTGAGCATCCAGACTACAAACTGCTGGTAAGCGATCGCCTCAAGCTCGGAGAGAGTGAAGCAGACCAAACAGGGCCAGTGCGAATTGAAATTGAATCAGTAGGCAAAACAGCCGAATATACTGAATCAGAAATAGAAGCTTATGACAGTTTATTCGGTGACGGACCACCACAAACCGCACCCAAAACTGAGGAAATAATTACTGAGCATACCGCACAAATTTTAGAAAATACTCCTGAACCAATTGAATCGCCATACTCATCTGAAGCAGAAATAGCTCCATTAATTGAAGCACATGACCAACTCTCTCAAAGAAATCAGCCTACGGAACAAGAAATTTCCGCATGGGATTCTGGACATGAGCAGGTACAATCCGTAGTATCGCCGATTCAATCCGACGAAGAAGAAAAAATTGCTCTGGTTGAAAAAGTATTGTCAGAACTGGATACTTTTGAGTTTTCAAAGACCCGAGGCATTCCCAAGATAGCTATGTACATAGAAATTAAAGGCAAATCTTTGGGGATGATTTTTACCGACAAAGGTAATCTGTTAAGCACTATCGAGCTTGAAGAAAACTTGATTAGGACTTACGCATTAGATTTGCCTTTACTCCTAAAGGATGTAAACGAAGGTAAATCTATCACTCTTGATAATTATTGCTTATCTAAAAAATCAGAAGTAGGCAAAGTTCAGCAGCAAAACAAGCCTACAGCTAAGGCTACTGTCGAAACTTTAAAAGCTGCTGATGTTGAGCAAGTAGAAGATGAGTCAATGGTTCAAAAACCTGAACCCACGCTCTCGCAACTGAAGGAACAATTGTTGAGCAAAAAGAACAAATCAGAATTAGAGGAATTTAAAGCATCCATAGGTGCACCTATGGCTCTTAAGATTTGGGAAAGCTGCACCCATGCCGAGCGGAATCTCATAAAGTGCATCAACGTCGTCGCGGATTCCAAGCGAGCTGCCTTACCCTTTGACTTAGTTGGTTGGCACAACGCTCTAGGGAAGCTAGAAATAGCCCGGTATGTAGGTTTTTACTTATATGGCAAGCAAGTAGAGGATTCCAAGCGGGTTATCTACTTAGTAAAGCATGACACATTCAAGATAGTAGATAAGCGATCGCTTAAAGGAGTAGATGCAAAGTCTCAAAAACCTTGCCCGACTGACCTTGTGATTAAGTTAGAAGCTGCATTACAAGCACAACCAGAACCAGAGCAACCTACAGCAGAAGAAATAGCATCTAATAACTTTACTGGACTTGAACCTACCCCAAAGCAGAATGGTTCCGAAAATGGAAAACAGCAAGACTTCAGTCAATCAGAGCAAAGCGACGTGGTACAAACAGAACTATATCTTAAGGTTGAGCAACCAGCACCATCTAAAAAGACTGAAGTTATTCCTACACCGTTGTTAGAGACAGTTGCAGGTGAGATCAAAAAAGTCAACCCTGAATTAACTTTTGGCTATGACTCCAATGGTAAATCAACCTTTCTAACCGTTTACCATGGGACATCCTATATAGGTATCTTTGAGGACGACGGTGTGGATTTATATTCTTCTAATACCGCAAAGATGTTGCATCACGGCTTCACAGAAGAAATGATTGATGCCTTAATTGAGATTGAATTATCCCCAAAGGTATAGCATCGTCTGAAGAAGTACTGTCCTCTCCTACTACTGGGGAGGATTCAGATGATAACTATCGGTACAATATCCAGTGGTCAAAAGACTTGCACCCCAATTACGGGTACATCAACGGGCATTATTTTGGATACCACCGGAATGATTACCACGGTGACTATATCCAATTAGTATATCGTAATCAGATTTATATGTCCTTCTCTTGTACTACTCCAGACCATATAAAGCCATACTTTGATAAGATTTGGCAGGAGCTCTTGGAGACTGAATATATACGTCATCCCAAGGAAATCAGGATAGGTTCAAAGGTAGCAAATTATTTACCGGATGGTTTTAAAGCCTATAAAACTGATGATGATAGTCAGTGCAAAGTAGCTCGAAGTAAGGAAAAGTATTGCTACATAAAGCGTTGGCGCGACAATGAATATTACACCAGTTTCTCCACTAATTGGGCACTACACCCTTCTGAGAAAACTAGCAGCTTGACTGAAGCAGTGAGAGCTGCTTTAAGAATGATAGCAGAAATGTAAATAAAAACGCCCCTATCCATTGCAAATAGGGAAGAACAAACAGAAAGAATTAAGGAAATTATACAACAATGACAACAACACTTAATGTATTCGGAACTAAGCCAGAAAATGCAATCCTAGTCGCAGACGACATCCCTAACCTTCGCTGCAATTGCCAGGAAGGCCAATGGAAGCTAGGAGAAGAGGCTCTAGGTAATAAATTAGAATGTAGCATCCTAAAATTCTCTAAGTGGTTTGGCACTCTTGGCCAAACCAAACATACACTTTGGGGACAGATATTTATGATTGCTGAGAACTCCGGGACTAGCCCTGATATATTCCGGGAGTGCCTTATGGTTACATACCAAAAAACACGCTCGCTGAGTAGTTTTTTAAATTTGGTTACTAAATTACAATGTAAAGGGGTTGAGGCTGCCGAGGGAGTATTCATCGCCTCTTTTAAAAAACACTCCGGGCAGAAACCCGATGATACCGGAGTTGTTAAACCTATCAACTATTACTCAATAGAGTGGAGCTGGCGAGAACGGGCAAAGGAAGACAATTCAATAGAACAGCTTTGTGCAACATTGGACGATTCTGGCAAATTTGTCGATCCTCAAAGTACTGCAAAAATGCAATGTTTGGATGGTTTGTCTGCTCCTGAAATCCAGCAAATTATCAGCGTCCGACAGCAAGAGAAATTATTAGTTGGGACTGACTTCTAGTTTGATTCGGGGGTTTGTGAAACCCCTTGAAATTTCCTGATTTTCTTGATAATTACTAGAAAAAAAATGGTTACAGCTATTGGCAAAATCAGTAATATTTCCTCATTTCAAGATTGGTGTAAAAGCAAGCAACGCCTGATGCGTCGGGGTCGATACAAGTTAGATTTTAAAAGAATATTTTTGACTTTAGGTTGGAGTGTGACCCTGGATAAACCTCCTCTCTATCTACCCGCGCACAAAGATGAACGGATGGATAAGCTAGCGAGTAAATATTGTCCAAACTGGAAAATCTCCTTGCTGTGCTATTACGAAAAGGGAGGTGGTATTAAACCACATCGGGACGCAACAGGATACGGAAAAATCGGATATTCTTTAAGTACCACCGATTTTATCTTTCGGCATGATGGTACACCGTACTCTTGCAAAGCTGGTACTATCTATCAGTTTGAAACCAAGAAAGTGCATGAAGTGCCACCACTTCCGCAATCCAGGTATACTCTAATCTGGTGGGAGCCGGACTGGCAGTATTGGAACAAGTACTGGAATCAAATGCAACAACTTGAATTACCTTTGTAAGTAGACAATTAAGTAGACAATAGATGATTGCTAATATTCCTAACTTATCGTGGGACTAGGAGATTTCGATAACTGGCATTATGGCGATCGCTTGCCTGTACATATCGGGAAAAGATAAATTATCAAAAGTATGTAGCAGCAGTGAAATCTAAGATATCTTATTCTGAAAGCTTTCTAGTTCAATCAGAGCAAATTAAATTATACCTAGAGAAACGCCATGACGAATATGCTCCTATAGAATACAATTAGCCTGCCTGTAGCGACCAGCAATGTGCTCTTGCTGTGGCTGATTTAGCTAAGATTTTCTATGATATTACTCAGCCGTTTTTAATTAATTTTTAGCTTTTTATACGTTTATAGAAGCTAAAGAAATCTTCTTTAAACTCAAAGCTTGAAAACTTGAGGGGTTTAGACTTATACAAAACTCCAGCCTTGCAAATAGCAGGAGGCCCAAATTCAACCATAATATTAATATTTTTGTTGTGTGGCATAGCTACTTTGAATGGTACGTTTTGTCTAGAAAATAGTTCCAGATAGAAATCCGACAAAGCTATTGATGCTTGAGATTTGTCCTTGGGAATTTTAAATCTACAGTAATCAATCAATCCTTTTTCAAGAAGAGAAATACACCATTTATTTATTTCATCCAAATAAGAAGTTTTTATTTCTGAATGTACACTTTTAACTTTATTCACTTACTTATCCTGCCTTTTTTATTGATTAAATCCTAACAAGCGCATCTCACACGCTTCCCCTTGGTAATCAAGCTGAACTCTATTCTAACATCCTACCATTACGCAAATAGTAAAATCTATGAACAATATCATAACCAATGTCCTTGACGACATCGATCTACGGCAGTTGGGAGAACGCCTCCGTGAGCTTCGTAATAAATGCGGTATGACTCAAGAGTCGGCTGCAAAAGTCATTAATGCTGCAAGGACTACGATGGTTGCTATTGAAAAAGGAGAACGCCGTCTGAAGGCAACCGAACTAATCAAACTTGCTCGTACCTATGGAATATCTGTAAGTGATTTTGTCCGCGAACGTCCAGTAGTCCAACCTTTTAAAGTTAAGTTTAGGAAAGCTTATCGGCAAAATGAAGTACAAAAATCTCAGATTGAATCTGAGATTCAGGAATGGGAAAAGTTTTGTCAAAATTACCTAGAACTTGAGGAAATTATGAATGCACCGCTTCCACAAAACTACCCTCGTGAATATGAGGTGAGTGGGATGCCCATAGAACGTACTGCCGAAGCTATTGCACTTGAAGAACGTCAGCGACTTGGACTTGGAGATGGGCCTATTCCTTTACTTCGGGACACCTTGGAGCAGAGTGTCGGACTGCGCATTTTCTACTTGAAGATGCCATCAAAATATTCGGGGGTCTATACTTACGATGAAAAGCTTGGTGGATGTATGGCAATTAATGCTAATCATCCTGAAGAAAGAAGACGTTGGTCTCTAGCACATGGATATCTACATTTTCTAGCTCACCGACGTAAGTCTGTGGTTGGCTTAATTGAGGGGCAATACAAAAAAATACCCGAAAGTGAGCGGCTTGCTGAAGCTTTCCCCAAATATTTCCTGATGCCAACGAGTGGTTTACTGAAGCGGTTTTATGATATGTATCGGGAGAGTAAAAATTTTACACCGACTAATTTATTTATTCTGGCTCGTTACTACGGCGTATCTGTGGAAGCGATCGCTAATAGGTTAGAAGAAATAGAACTTCTGCCTTCTGGAACTTGGGAGAGATTGCACTACGGTGGTTTAAAAGTTAGAAAGGTACAAGAAGAACTTGGTTTAGAAGCAATTCTACCACACGCTGATACAACACCCGTTTATTACCAACATCTGGCCATTGAAGCACTAGACCTTGGTCTAATTACAGAAGGTCGCTTTGCTGATTTTCTGAATGTCGATCGCCTAGAAGCACGTCATATTGCTAATACATTACAAGAATATTTAGAATGATTGAACACAACCCAAAACAATTTGTAGATTTGTCCCCAGAGGAACAACAGATGCTTCTATTAGTGTCATTTAGTGACAAAGGTGGATTAGAAGTTATTGAACATATTACTAAGCAAAGTAATGGAGAAATTTGTTTCAAGCTACAATCACTTTTTCTTACTTTAAATAAATTAGAAGATATAGGTCTTGTAGAATCGCATTCTAGAGAAGAACTACTCGTTGGGGATAACAAAATCAAGCTTAAATGTTACTACAAAATTACAAAAGATGGCAAGTGTTTTATTTAAGAAGATACTATTTGATAGCTATCTAAATTTTAGATTACAACTTGAATATATGGACAATTTATATATTGTTTTTGCTTAATTCGATATATATATATGTCCCTATTTAAGCATAACATTATTGTGTTTATCTATATACAGTACAACTCTAACATTAAACAATACTAAAATAACCAAAATAGATTAACTTCTATTTATAATTTCTATTGATAATGTTGGTAAATTCTATATTTGCAACACCTATAATTTGTTCTATATCATTATCAGCATTAAACTTTATATAATGTGTTGAAAATATTATAGTAAATCTGTTATTTGAAATATTGTGATTCCCTTTTATCATCTGAATTATTTTAGTTAAAATAGATGACTTGATTTCAAAGGTAATAGATATGCTGTGTGGATAATCCTCTAAAGAGTAGCATTTACATTTGTAGAATATTTTTATTTCCCTAGAATAAAAAATTTTTATTTTCTTTAATTTTCTGAATAAACTGTTGTAATATATTTCATCCATTGCATAAGGCTTGCCATATTTAGCAAACATTTCTATTGATACAGATGACTCTACAGTTTTTTTACTAAAATTATTGATAATCGACCTTACATAATTTGTATATCTTTCAATTATTTCAACAAAACATAGAATGTTATATTTAACTTTTAGATTAAATAACCTAATCACCTCAAACAAATTGTCAATGTTCATAATTGATAAGTATGAAAACAACATTGCAAAAGGACAATTATATTACAAAAAAAGAGTCACAGTAAGCACTTTTACTCGTGAAAAATTTAGTCACAATTTGTAATTAAATTAACTTCATATTCGATCTGGGTGATGTTCCCAGAGTTTTTCTTCAAAATCATCTATTTTTCCCCTGGGAAAAATAAACTCTTCTTGATTGACAACTATAGTTGCTTTGTCTTCTTTTCTGTTTAATATCATCTTGATGGGTTTTGATGGTTTTTTTGAATTAGTTAATATAACTCCATAATCAGTATGCTCTTGCACTCTCCAGTCTCCTAAAACTTTTTTGATTCTTCCTATCCATATATCAGTCGGAATTCTTGTTTTTCTAATCATTTGTCTGTTGTCCCTAATTTTTCTAATTGCTGTTTTGATTGCTATGCCCGGACTTGAGCTTGTTTGATTGTTCGGCAAGAGACGGTTGTAATCCATTCAGAATGGTCTGATTTATACTTCACTCTGGCAGCTTGCCTTCTGCTATAACTCAGCTAATACAACTCCTTTAGGTTTGACTGGCATTGTTTTTTTAGTCCTTCTGCGTCATTTTTTGAACTTTGCGTTTTTTATCCAACCAACCCTCCCTCAATAGTTTATAAAACCGTGGTGAATTTTTATTACCTAAAACCGGATTTTTTGAATCTTTCCTGTAATTAAAAGGATGATGAGCTATCTCATGACAATCATCACAAAGCGGAAACAAATAACTACCAATCCCCCGAAAATCTGCAATAACTTTTCCGTCACGGTAGGTATACAAAGCATGATGAGTCTGTGTAGCTTCACTTCTACATAAACAACATCGAAAATTTGTTGATTCACGACATTTCCAAGATATTTCTGCCCAATTCTCAGGATACCTGATACTCCAGTCTACATCTTGAATATTGTTCTTACTTTGACTCATAATTAAATTTATCAATTAATTCGTTATACTACAATTTTTTTTTCGGTCGGATGCTCCCGTTATTGTCCCTACAGGAACGTTATAGCAACGGGCTAGCGCGATCAGGTTTATAGCTGTAGCGGGTAGACCGTCTTCAATGCTACGAATATCAACCGTAGCAATGCCTGTAATTGCACTTACGGACTCGATGGACTGTCCTTGTTGTCTCCGTAGAATGCGGAGCCTTTTTCCACATGGAGGCACAAAAGCCAGTAGAGCTATTTCTACGTTTCCTGAGTGTGGATGTCCATAATTGGCTTGCCATGCTGCTAGTAGCGCTACCTGAAAAGTGTAGTAAGTAAAGCAACTTTCCCTAGATTTCAGTTGCTGATAATGACGAAAGTCAGTCTTTTCAAATCCAGGTCTTAAATCCCCGTACACAGGAATTACGTTTTGATACAGGTAAGAGTTACCATATATCTCATGCCGTTTTACACTGTAGGCTTTAAACTCGGTGTATGTGTACACACACACTGAGTTTAGTGCAATAACACTACCGTATGTAGGTATAGTAGAGTACAGTAATTGAAGTAAACTAGCCTGGAAATGTTCTGAATGTGGGATATTCTCAATTAATCGGTTTTTTAATTGGTTGATACCTATATCCATAAAACTTGAGGCGACGCGCTCGCGTTACATTATTTTGATTTTAATCTACAATCAGGAAATATACTACCTGCTATATCACTCAAATGTTCCCTAGCTTTCCTCCACTTCCTAGCACTTTTTTTACCCTCTTTAGTCAGCACATTCCAATCAGCATAAACTGTAGCTACTAACTGCTCAATCCCAATATTAGGATTGTTTTCTCTTAACTCTTGAACATGGTCTAACCTCCTGGCATCATCAGCTAATTTATCGATAGATTCTACGCTGGGAACCGAAACTGAAAAACTTGGAGCTTTTTGCCCCATAGGAGATTCCAGCGGAATCTGGTTTTCTATCTGTTCTCCCTTAAGTTCTGGGTCACTAAAACAATTCGGAGGAGGCAATTTAGCAATGAAGGCTGGTTGACCTCGCATTTTTATTAACCCAATATATTTGTTTGATGAGTCTTGTTCTGCTAAAGCTTCCCATGCTTCTAATTGTTTTCTCAGCCTTTTTTTTGTGCTTAAAATATTATTAGAAACTTCATCTATTCCTTTTTTAATATTCTCTGCACCTAGCCAAGCAGCTATACCAAAATTATCTAAATCAGTCTCTAACATTCCATATCTTGAACACATTGGAGACTGTCCTAGCATAATCATAATATTTCTGGTAGAACGTCCTACCTTTAATGTTTGCAGTATAGGATCTACTGCATTAGGCCCTTTGTTTTTAGCGTTCTTCGGATTTTCAGCTATTAGTCTTTCTGTTTCATCTATTACCCATAGAATAGTATGCCTTTCTGGCTTCTCTTTACCTAGATATTCTGCTTCCCTAGCCTCTTCAAGCCTGTTTTCGACAGACTCCTGCATATCCAGTAAGCCATCTAGCGCACAAGGCTCCTCAATTCCATCTGGATTTGTCCAGGGCTTAAATCCTTTATACTGAGGGATGACTTTTTCATCTTTGATTCGCCATTCTGTATCAGGATATTTAGGATCTATAATTCTTAAATCTATCACTCCTATTTTTCTGAATGCAAAATCCAAAAGATTACACAAGAACGATGATTTTCCTGACCCTGTTGGACCACAAACAAATAGATGGTAGCCACCATGTTCTTGACTAGAAATTTCTCCTAGTGAATTTAATATCCAGTCTTTTGGCGCTGGTTCAATTTCTATCCCCTTGACTTTTTGTGGTTTGGTTACACTAGGGTCAAACAAACTACAATCTATTTGAAATTTCCCATCTTCCCAGGTTAGTTGTGCCGTATAATATCCTTCTACTTTTCCTGGGATATTTTCTATAGCACGTTGTACTTTATATTTCGCAATACCGTAACGAAGATGAAACCAATGGGAATCAAATTGACTCTTAGGATGTGCCCAAGAGTCTACCCAATCTGCTGCCACTTCATGTTCCAATAATATTTCCTGTACTTGCAGCGCAGCGTGATGAATACGTTTTGAGCTTTTTGGTGGTGTCTTGCAGGCGTTACTTTCTGCAAGAAGCTCCCGCAGTTGAGCGATCGCTTCATCCTTCAGATTCAGTTCGTATGTATGCTGCTCTTGTAACTGCTTGATTTCTTGTGCGGTTTGTTCAGTTTGAAGATCGAGTTGCTTCTGCAAAAACTCTTGAGCTTCTGAAATACGGTCATTGACGGATTTATTCTCATCGGAAATTGCCTGGAGTAGTTCATTTTGTAGCTGCTCCTCTTTCTCCATCAAGGCCGTGTATTTTCCTTGATATTCTGTTTCGAGAGCCGCCAATTTTTCTTCAAACCCTGCTGAGAGGATCGCCAATTTTTCTTCATACTCTGCTTTTTGGGCAGTAACTTCTTGGAGTTGGATAGCCAACTCCTGCTCTTGGGTAAGCAATTGTGATTCTACTTTGGTGGTAAGCCTCTCGCAGGAAGCCATACATTTTATGCCTGCAAGGGCACCTAGTATTAATATGGGAGGTGCTAGCACTACAGTCGAAGTAGCCGCGATTATAGTCCCACTTGCCAGGCCAACTCCTGCAATACTTAGGTATAGATATCTGGCGATTGCTGTAGGTACTCCGGCACCAAAGTATTTGGTGTCGGTACGTTGAGGGGGTTCTGCTTGATGACCTGTGGTATTATTTAAGCCATAGTCTGTGCCTAAATCGGCGTGGTTAAAGTCAAAATCTTGCCTACTATCTAAGTTGTTGAAATCTAAGTTGTCGAAGTTTAGATTTCGACCTACATTTTTGACCTTTTGATCTATTTCACTCAGTTCTAAGTTGTGTTTATCATATATGCTCATCATTGGAAATTTAATTCATAAGACCAGAACCCGTAATAGATCATCACTATGCTAATTGCCAACACCAGCCAAGGGTACCATTCTGGGGAATTAAAGTGTGCAGCCCGCTTCCAATAATTAGAAGCCCATACCACCCAAAATATCCATGCTATTACCAATAATCCAACCCATATCCAGTGTACTATTGGCGGTGCTAGCACCCACAAAAATTTTGTGGCAAAACCCGACAGTATGGAGAAAATTGCTACTACTATTAGTTGCGCGAATCGAAATGATACTGACTGGTCGTTCATTTTATTTACCTGACAACTTACCTCCTGACAGCCTGCCCTGCAAGGCTAACAAGGAGCTTTTCTCGGCATTCTGACTTAACAAATCTACCAAATCAAGCTGCTTCCCTTCTATTTGCGCCTGCTTTTGGCGACCAAATAGTTGAGTTTCTACTTGCGCTGCTCCCAGCTCTATCTGTGCTTTGAGATTATGAACTTGAGCTGTGCGCACTCCGATAGCAGCGGTATTAGCGTCGATGGCCTCCTTTTGAGCTTGGTTGCCTAATTTTTGCGCGGTATACATCTCCTTAGTATACAGTAAATTAGCCTGTGTTATTTTTACCCGGCTTGCTCGGGTTTTTATTTGTTCAGCAGTGAGCAGATTTGCCGATTGCTTGTACTTCTCCTGTAGAATAGCAAGATTATTTGTGCGTATTCTGCCTTGTATCTGTTCAGAGGCTTGTGTGAACTGGCCGGGGGTTGTGTACCCTGCTAATTGAGTTGATGCCATAATATATATTTCTTGTGGATTAACATCCGACTACACTACTATATGCTATTTATGCTTCTTTCTGCTGTGTTGGCAGTTTCAGAATATTACTTGGGTTTCTAGGTGTCAGGCGTTGCGCACCGGACTGTTGCGCAGCTATAGCGTTGCCGTTAGCCACAATACCCTCTACGTCCACGCCTCCTCTGTCCTGGGGATTAAGAAGTCGTTGGAATCTAGCTGCGAGTGCTTTCTTCCTACTATCCAAACTAGATACAATCTGGGCTTCATTCTGAAGTACCAACTCGTCTGCTTTTGCATCCATTGGAGATGTAAGGAAGTATTCATAGAACTGTGCTGTTGCCTCAGCTTTCGCCAGGAATGCTGCTTCCCGCAGATGAGGATCAATTTGAGTTAGGGTTTTGTCGATCAGTTGATCGACAAAACCTGCGTCGCCTTTTCGTTGTGCTTCTAGAAATAGAGTCACGGCTTCATTAGGTGTTACGCCATTTTGAGTCATCAAAAGGACTAATGCAGTCCTTACTTGATTATTGACTTCAATATTAGCCTGCCGTGCTGCGTGTACCAGCAGTTGAACATCGTAAATCTCAAGCTTCGCTAGTTGGTACTTGCTCTTAATCCAGTTTATGAATTCTCTTATTTCTTGGTCGTTATCAGTATGATTTTGATTCATATCCCTGTCCTGTTGTTATTGCATATATTCCATCAAACCGTTTGCTTTCGGTTTAGTTGAAATATTCCTCTGTCGTATCATTCAAATTTGCATAATTTTCGCTATCGGCAGGATCTAATAATCGGTATTCTGTGAAGTCCAATCCAGCATAATTTTCGTCTAAATTGGGATCTATTAACTTAGGTTTTTTGGAAAATTTCAGCGCGGTAGTAACATGGTCCCACAACCAGAGCGCCAGATTCTCCCAAAAACCAGGTACTTTACCCTTATACTGATACTTGCCAGTACCTACTCCGCCTGGGGGCGTTGTTAAACGATTATCCATAAAGCTCCTATTATTTCCAAATAAATTTTATTATGTATAATCCAAAAACTACGCCTCCAACAAGCATAATGCCATCCATCATATCATCACTAATTTGAAACTCTGGTGTCGCCAAATCTTGATGATTTTCTGTTCTGGTCTTGTGTATAGGCTTTTGCGTATCGTCAGTTTTTGCTTGATAAGCAGATGCCAAAACACAATTCACACCACCACCATTCAGCAAGCAATTATACTCTGAAATGCTGATATTTTTTAGGTACAATTCTGAGTCTTGGTTGTGAAATTTAATCACTACTTCAGTCTTGTCTCTAGTCAGAAAAATAGTGGATGCTGCTGGAGGTAAAGATGTTTCTTCTACAGTTACCTCGGTCTCATTGATAGTTTTGTTGCCTATTACGGCTCCATCAACGGCGTTATCAGTTGTTATTAAAGGGTATATAGACAATCCGGCGATCGCTAAGACAGCAGAACCAATACCAATAAATTTTACAGCCGTTAGTATGGATTTTATGGATGAGTTTGATTTAGTCAAATCACTATTCATCATAATTATCTCCCCCGTTAAAATAAATCTTGTTTTGATCGTCTTTATTTGTTGCCCAAAATTCCATTTTTTTTCTTAAATAAATTTAATTAAATACAACAAAATTCCGACAATTCGTGCGTAGGTATGAATAAGTTTTTGAAAGGTATTTGGGTATCTGTTTTTAGGGTTTTTGTTTTGCTGTGATACTCCAATTTCTCTCCAAGAACCAGCTAGCAATCCATGTATAAATTTGTGTGCTACTCGTGAAACTACTATGCAGTCTATATTCCACTTTTCACATCCTAATTTTTTGTATGTAGTATGGTGACTACTTTCTGCTTTCAACCAAGGAAATATTTGACATTTATATCCTGTTTTTCTTTTAAATTTCCTTGATTTATTTTTCCATTCGTAGCTGTTAATATAGTAATGGTAATTGATTTTTTTCTGCATTTTTTATTTAGCACCGACCGAATATCTCCATGACTATACTGAAGTTTTTAGTACATTCTTGGCTGAAAATTTCACCTAAAAAGCTCTGAAATTGTTGAGAAATAATTTGAAAAATTTTACTGATTAGTTCCATAGGATACCCCTTGTTTTTTGTAGATTTTATGGTAATGGAACTGGAACTTTTAAAGCGGAATCTATTGATATGACTAGCATTTCGCTGGAACTACACCTTGATGAAAGTTCCGATTAAGTTCCAGTATTTTTTGATGAATTTGGTCGTTTATTTGTCATTTCAGACTTCTGTCACTTCCCAGTTTACTAATATTGAGCTTGGAGATTTTTTATTAGTATTCTGGGTTGTTATTTTGTGATTTTTAAAACATTCCTGGAAATCCTGTTGTTAGACAAATTGAATCTTCTGATTGAGTTTTTTTCTCCCTTACTAATTGGTTTAATTCTGGTGCATTTAACTGCTCTTTTTGTTGTGAAATAACCTGCTTTTTCTGATTTTCATACTCAGTAATTTTACCTCTATTTTTACGCAGCCATACCTGAACTTTTGCTAGTTCTAACTGAAGATTGAAAACCCTCTGTTCGAGTCTGGTAGCCTTTTGACCTCGAATCCTTTTAGTGACTCTAAAGGGTCGGTTTCTTCTGCCTCTAATATTTCCGACACATCGGTGGCAGCGTTACTAAATTCTGATAGTTTGTCTAGTTGTTCTGCCAGGTCAAATGTTTGGGTGACTTCGTGTTGTGCAAGTTCGTCTAGCACTCCCAATTGTTCACCAATGATGATGTCTTGGGTTTTAGTTCGACCTCGTTTTACTCCTGTTTGAATACGGGCTTTTTTACTGAGATTAGCACTTTCTACTAATTTTTGAGCGTTTCCTGCTACTGCGTTTTCTAGAGTTTCTGAAGCTGTGGTTATGCTTCCTTGTACTTCTGTTGTTGGCTTTTTATTTACATTTTTACTGCTGTTATTAGTCGTATTTTTCTTCCCTTGGTTGTGTGCTTGCTGTATCAATTCTTCGGCGGTTAGCTCGGTAGCTAAATGTGTTCCGTTGTTGATTGTTTTCGTAGTCATTTTTTACTTTTTGAAACTCCTGTTCTATGTCGATTTGATGGTGTTGAAGAACTGCTTTTAGTTGTTTTTCTCCTAGTTTTATTAGTTCTAAATATGTTTGACGGCTATATTTTGGGTCGCCTCTTCCTATTGCTAGGAAGAGTTTTAATCCGATTAGTTTTCGTACTGTTTCCCATGTCCAGGGATAGGTTTCTTCACCTATTGCTTTGAGGTCGTCTGAGATGGTTTTCTTGGCTTTGATGCCTAATATTTTTCTCAGTTCTTTTTTCTGGAATCGCTGTTCGCCATTCACTTGATAACCGTTGATGTAGACTATTGTTGCACCTTTTTCGGTTGTTACTGGCACCTCCTTTGCCTTTCTCCTCCTTGGTAGTGGGTTAAGATGTTTTCTTGTGTGTATGCTTATATTAAAAAGCACATCCACCGGGATGTGCAAGGAACCTAAGCAACTATTTGGGAACGTAGGCAATTAATACGCAATCAGACTTCAAAAAGGGGTCTCCCGTTATAATCAGGCGATTTAACGGGAGAGAACTTCACATTTGTAGAGTCGGGAAAAGGATATTATGCCACTTTTGAATTAGGAATTTTCTCAGGTTTATAATACTTAGGAACATCTAAAGTTGGCTCTCCAAGTAGTTCCATAAATCCCCATTGTTCTCTACCAGGTAAAAATTTAGCTTTAATTTCCACAAAGTAGCGATCGCCTTGTTGATCTTTCTCCAACTTAGGATTAAATCTGAACGGTTTTACTGGAGCATCCCTCCACAAGACAGGGACATGATTGGCTCTAGTAATTTGTTTATTTAATTTCTCATTATCAAATTTTTTCTTTAATCGTGAGACGCGATCACCTTTTCCTTTTCTATTCCTGTGAATAGAAATTACAGGACATTTACAGACCGCTATAAATTGCCACAATCCTGATAGTTTAAACTCGTTAACTTTTAAATCTAAATGAGGAGTATCATTAGCTGCAATTATTGTAAAACCTAGTTTTGGGGGAGTATTTTTGTTAGGGAAATGTGTGAGGTAAGGATAAACAGTTACATACCTATCTTTGTCAGGATTGTAGTCTAGCCTGAGAAATTCTTTTACCTTGGGGCTATTATAAATTAATCCATAAGTTTTTCCTTCTGAAATCAGATTGTAGTAAGCATCATTATCCTCATATCGCCTGACTATTTTGCCATATAAAATTCCTATACCTTGGAAAGCATAATCTTGTTTTGGTGGTAGGCTTTCTTCTTCTTTATTTTCTAATTTCTCTTCTTCTTTCACTTCTGAAGTAGCTACTTTTTGAGATTCAGATTTAGGCTTTGATTCTGTCTGTTTTTTAGTTTCAGTTTTGGACTGCTGAGTTGATTGAAATGTTTTCTCTTTATCTGAAGGTTTATCTACTTTTAAATCCTCAGCTTTAGTCGGATTTAATTTAGATTTTTCTGACTCTAATTGCTTAGTTAAATTATCAATAATATCTTGGAAAGTTTTCTTTTGTACTTCGTTTTGTGCAGCATTAAGGAGCTGCTGCATTTTTGCTAAATTTTTTTCTAGGTCTGGGATAGAAACCATATTCACAATCTCCTTTTTTGATTTTTTCTCGCATTATCAAACTCGAACAAAAGCTAGGATAAACTACCGCTAATTGATTTCCATCAAAAGGCAAAAAAGTATTTCCGATATTTCTGGAAATATATCTAAAGTAATTTGCTGCTCTTTAATACAATCATCAAATAATTTATGGCCAGCTTTGACTCCACCTTGATTAGTTCTTAGATTTTTTTGTTATACTTTTTATATAGTATAATTATAACAATTCCTATTAAAAATATCAGGTTTTGTGGAGAGCGTTCGTAATACATTTAGGAGGATTTTTGTATGGGTGAAGCAAAACGTAGAAAAGCATTAGACAAAAATTATGGCAAAATCCCTAAACAGCAATTAATAACCGATGCAGACTATAATTTTTCAAAAAAGTCTATACAAACTTTGAGACTTGAACATATTAATAAGTTGTGGCAACAAAACAGTTCTATAAAAAGAGATGCACTAACAAGCTTAAACACTTTAAAAACAAAACGCCCATACAAGATAAATAACAATTATATATCTTGGGATGAACTAGCAAATATAATTGTCTATTACACTACTATTGGTGCAGGTCGTATGAATTATTTAAGTATAAAAAAAATAACCGATCCTGTTTTTATGAATAACAGTCATGCACATAATTCATGGTGCTTGACTAAAGCAGCGCCAATTTATTATGTAGATAATAAATTGATGACCCGCTATCAAAATCAACCATTAACAAAAGAAGTGAAATTATTTCAAAATCAACAAATCCCCGTTGAAAATTTTATATTATTGTTTGAAAAAAATCATGCTTTATCTACTGGATATGGAATAGGTTACGCAGATTACTGTGTTGTAAATTGTTTTTTAAGAGGGTACGAAAATACTTCTCGCGAATATTTAAAAAAACAGGGAGAATATGTTCTACGTATTAGTGATATTAATGAGAACTGGGAAGATCAAAATGATTATGATATTATGATTCAAATTGCTTTTTTTGATACAATTGGTCAGAATTGGTGTTCGTGCATCAAATATCGAAATTATGTACTTGATGAAAGACATGAATTAGTAAGCCTTACTAATTCAGATCGAGAGTTAATATTTAAAATAAATAACCTTGTATGTCATAGTTTGAACATCATCAATAACCAAGCTATACCAACAAAAATTGATTCCGAACGAGGGTCATTAGAGCCGATACTACTACCAGTTTAAAGTTTTAGTAGAGTTATTAGAGTTGCAACAAAAACATCTCGGAATTGGTATCAGAAATGATCAATTAGCGTTAATTTTGTCGCCAATAGTTAGACAAATCAACCAAACCCTACGCCTGATAAACTGTGACGTTGCTTATATATGCCAAGCTCATCAATCCAAGATATTTCCAGGAACATCTTGCAGAAATTAACGGCAGCTAAAATCTGGAGTTCTTCCAATAATTTAAGGACAGAATCCTTATAATCTGCATCATAGGATATATAGAGTTGATTTTTTTCATACTCAAGGGAACATATCTCCTCATTAAATACCCTTACCATTGACATCCTCCCGACGCTGCTCTATGAGACAGCGCGGGATTCCCGCTCCATCACTGTTAGGGGCTTTCTGTTTCTGCCGCACCTGCATAAACGGGATTTACTCTCTTCGGGTCTAAAGGCGCGCTCCACAGACTGACACTGCTCCTCCCGCAGCAGAAATATTTATACTAGCGTTTATGTCCCGGTCATGGTGGCTACCACACTCTGGGCAATCCCACTCTCTAATATTTAGAGGCTTTGTTGCACAAAGAAGCTTTGTTGTAGATTAGCCTTACGCACCCCAATGTTCTCTGCAACAGGTTTTCCTGCGACTGAGTTGGGTAGAATCTAAATTTGTACGCTTTTTCGACCATCTACTGTTTTCTTCCCAACATTTACATTTTAGCAGATCATGTGTGATGCCGCTCTTATTGATTGGCATTCCCATACGACGCTCCCCTACGGGAGAGCGTGGGTATAAATGTCAACATTTAGATAAAATCTCAACCTAGCCCGCTACCCAATCATCAGGCGGCCCCAAAGCCAACCGCAACCCCTCAAAAAACTCCACAGGCATCACCCCCAACAACCCACTCAACAAACCAACAAGCGTATCAACAGATACAAAATCCAGGATTTTTCGGCCAAAAATCTTAACTACCTCCACCACTTCAGTCGCTAATTCCTCCGCCGTAATCAAATTATTCTTCAAATCCTGCAACAAAGTAGGTATCCAAACCTCCAAAAAAGTCCAAGCATCCTCAAACTCAATATCCACATCAGTTTCACTGATGTGCATTTTGTTATTATCTAATAAAGAATATATAACCATTTTGCACATAGACTCAATTCGCCTTAACCCTTCTGGAGTAATAGTTTTTGCCTTTCGCCCTACACCACTACGATCTATACCAATTATTTTCCCTAATTTCTTTTGAGTAATCTCCTCGCCTTCTTTTACCAAATTAAACACAGCCTCAACCAACCGACGCTTAACCTGCTCACCTTTAGGAGCCGCTTGTGGACAAATATCAAAACTACTCACAACATTAACCGTTGCCCCCGGATAATTCCGGATTATTTCAGCAATTTCCATTTCATTGAAAGGAGCAACATGATAAATAGTTAATCCCTCATTCTGACGACGGTTCGCCCTTAGACGAGCATAAGTCTGAATAGTCTCATTCATATTCTGGCGAACCACCCACTCCCCATACCTACCTGTCAACTTATTAGGCACAACAGCACATCCTGTAGTTGCTTGCCATTGAGCCGCCATAGCAGACAAATTACGAGTCTGCTTACCCACACAAATCAATAAATCATCCTTTTGAGATTGATTACTAGCACGGTTATCCCGGAAATGATACCCCAAGCGTCCAATATTTTCTATATCCTGATATTGCTCAATATGTCCCTGGAAATCAAACAAAGTAGACGAATTAGGTTTATTCTCTTGATCAGCGATCGCCTGCACCAAAAACTTAATTCGATTACCATTAGCATACCGAGAATCATAACGACGCTGAGTACCACAAGCACCCATATCAGTAATTAAGTTGATGGTAAGATTACTATAGTCAGGCAATTCCATCTCCACCACCAAAATATACTTACCCGCCTCATCAAACTTAGCCTGCTCCAATTCTTCACGAATTGCCTCAACAGTTCTAGATAAATTTTGATACCCTTCGTCTTCAACAGTTCCCGGCCAATGAAGAAGGAAACCCTCAGCAATAGCCAACTCTTCAGTAAGTGATGAAACTCTTTCAGGTGATGGTTTACCCAAGCCAGTAAGTCGCTGTAAGTCCTTCACATCAGCAGTAGCATCAATATAAATATTAAACGCCGAATTCTTGACTAACTGTTGTGGATGACGACTTGGACGAGTAAATGTCAATTCTTTATTTGGTGTAATTCCCAAACTAATTTTTTTGTTACCGCAAAATACATCAAGCAGAGGGGAAAGCCAATTGAGATGGACTTTTTGTTGAATCAGCATTTGTTTCTCTGCTGGAGTTTGAGTAGCAGAGAGCATAGATAAACTTTTCTCCAACCATGAATAGACCTCATCTCTGATATTCTCTAAGCTAGGGATAACCCATTGATTTTTACATCCAACAACTATGGGGTCTCCATCTTCATCAAACTCATTAGTATAAAGCCATTCATTTTTCCCCCAAATATCACTTCCAGAGCGCTTGACATTTGTAGTTGTATTTGTATTTTCTGGCCGTGAGATTTTTTCTATTTTCTGGGAAAGAATTTTCTGATAATTCACCTGGTTTGTTGTATCCCAATAAGAATAATGAGAAACTGAACCTGTGATTAAATCGAATGATTCTAGTAGTAAGTTATTTAGTTTTTGTAGATGGACTTGTTTGTGTAAAGAAAATTGACCATCTATGATTGGAGATGTAGCTAAACAGTCCTTAGAATATTTTTTGAGAATTTTTTTGTCTAGTTTGTCTCTGTCTGAATTTTTCAATGGGAGAGAGAGAGTCAACCACATTTGAGAATAAGCTTCAAATATTGCCCCGTCTAATTCGGTGCGAGTAGGTAATTTGGCCATCACATCAATATGAGAATCACCATATTTTTTATTCTCTGCATTAATAGAAGTGATCGCTTTCTGGAAAGGAACTAATATGGCCTTTAATGCCAATTTCAACTCATCAGGCAAACCAGCACCATCAACTTTATCTGCGACAAACTTCTGAATTTCAGTCAAACTTACCTTCAGAGTCTCAAACGGAACAATATTAGCCTCAGCTTCTTCAATCACCAAAATATCCGAATGCCGAGATTTACCAAAACCAGGTACAGATGAACTGATATAATTTTCCTCTTCTTGAATGCGTTGCCTTTCTAAAATCAGAGGACAGCCAATATCACCATTCTTATCATACAGCAAAGGGCAAGTTTTACAAATAGGTGAATCTTTGCCTGCAAAGACTTGTATACCTTTTTTCTTGGTTTCCAGAAAAGTATATGTTTCAGGGCAATTAGGGGGTATGTCAGGTATTTCATCTTTTTTGACTCGGATTAAATGAGGATTTCCTAATGCTGTGAGTCTATTCTCATCTTTTTTCAATCCTAAATGTTTGCCAGGAAGAGGTATGAATTTACGTTCAATACCAGCGACAGAGGGATTTCGATAATTAGCATCTAAGTAAATAATTCTTGGGTATTTTTCATCAATGACATTACCCATTTCATCAAATTCGATATCAGGTTCAATACCAAACAAGGATAAGTCTAATTTATCTACACTCCAAGACTTACCACCTCCGGCGTAGATATTCCACAGAATATTTCTGAACCCGTTCAAATAAGCTTCAGCAGTGAGAAGTGGTAAATCTGCACTACTGCTGATAATTATTTGAGGACAACCCATCTCTACCCATTTCTGAAACTCTGGTAAATTTCCTGGTTCATATTTTATTGTGTTCTTCTCCAGATTGCCTTTTTTGTCAGTGCTTTCCGTTACCGATTTTAGTTTAGACTGTTTGAATGGACCAAATAACTTCCTGGTTTTACCTGCAACCCAGTCAGCAAAACTTTTGCCCGCTTTAGTTTCTCCGATTTTATCCCACCATTGCTTTTTTGTTATTGGCTTTGATTTATGTTGTGGTTTCCACTCCGGCAGTTCTACGCCAGCATCGTCAGCCAACTCTTCAACTATCTCCACAAAATCCTTGCCTGTAGGTGTGCCATGCTCACCTTTTGAAAACCAACGATATTGCACCGCACCCCCGCCTTCCTGACAACTATGACAATACCAGGAATTGTCTTTTGTATTTACTTGAAATGCCGTACCGCTAGACCCGTTGTGTTGTGGGCAGTAACCAACTAATTTATTGCGCCCATGCTTTTTAAATTGATGCTCGCTCCAATTATATATATCTTCTGTATTTAGTCTGGGGAGGATGTCCAGCTCTAGGATATCGGCTAAGGAGTCAGCAGTGCTGAGAGTAGGTAAGGCTTGTCTCTCTAGTTTACGTTGTTCTAAGTATCGCTCCCGTTCAGCTTTCTTCTCTTCAGCTTTTCTAGTAGCTTTTGCTTCCTTATCGGCTACTTCTAGGAGTACATCTAGGATAGGTTGTGGAGCGATCGCTACCTCTGTATCTGCCGGAGAATTAATCCATACATATTTACCAGTTGTTGGATGGTAGGAGGGTGGCAGAACGGACTGACAATAATTATAACGAAATTCTAAAAGTTCGTCTGTGTCAGTTTTTAAGCCCTTCCACTCTCGGATTACAGCTCTGGTAAAGTTGGCTAATTTTTCCCTATACTCCGGCGGGATTTGAAATGCTATTTGATACCGTCCTGGTTTTCCTGATGTCCAACTTACAGATTTAGGTAAATCTGGACAAATAGCCTTGAGAATGGGTTCGGCACTAGCACCATCTACATCTATGGCCAGCAGTCCATCGGATATCTCACCTAGTCTTACCCCATATCCAGAATCAAAAGCTGTATATGGTTTACCTTTTTTGCTGATTAATTTTTGTCCTTGGGTTATTGCAGTAGCGATCGCTTCCCTACTAACTGGCTCTTCATGTTGCCAGTTACTTCTATAGGGGCGTTTTTCCCTTACTGGTGTCAATGCCAAGTTAGCAGGGATAATTCCTAAACCTTCTGCTATTTCTGAGGCTCTGGGGTGGCGATTAAATATTTTCCAATCCATTTTACACCTCCTCCACTAGCGAAGTTTGTACAGTGGAAATTAGGGTAGTAGTTGCAGAATTTTGATGTTTGTGTAATAATTGATTCATAAGTTTTTTTTTCAAATAATTTTGAATCTACAGGGCTGTGAATTCTGTAGGTTTTTTCTTTTAAACCTGAAATTCACACGCGATAGCGTAGCTAAACGTAGTTATCGCGGAGCGGAACGGATGATAAGATCGCCAAAAATCATCTTCATGTGGTGTTCAACCCAACCTATGCACTGACCGTCGGCTTTCATCAGGCGGAGTAAATATTTTTGATACGCAACTTTGTCAGCCACAGTAGGTTGCGAACCAAATATGGCACCGTGCATCCATTTGTAGGGAGGCCAGTATCCATAATGTATTTGGTATTGTTTATCTGCCCAATTAGGTTTGAGTCCTTGATGGTAAGCTTCTGTGAGCAATTCGTGATAATGGCGATATTGCTTGACCTTATCTGCTGTGCAGCGTAGGAGTTTAAATGTTGTGTCTGTGGTGGAGGAGAGTTTGGAAACAGAAAATTGGTAACCGCAACAGCCACAAACCTTATCAAAGTTGTAAGTAATCGCACTGCATTGAGGGCAGATTTTTGTAGGAGCTTCACTTGGCAATGAGTGTTTTGATTGTCCAAGAGTAAATGTTTTTACATCTTCAATGAATCCAAATTGTTTAATTAATCCTGCTTGGTCTAAAATTAGGCAGTCATATTTTCCTGGGGATATCCTTAACCCACGCCCTATCTGTTGCCATGCCTTAGCCTTAGATTTAGTGGGACGACATAATAAAACGCAAGAAATGGCAGGGACATCAAAACCTTCTCCCAATGCTTCACAACTTGCTAAGACTTTGATAAGTCCTGATTGTAGTTGGGAGTAGATTATTTCTCGCATTTTTGTGGGCATGGTGCCGTCTACACTTGCTGCGGGGATGCCAGCTTGATTGAAGGCAGTAGCGATCGCTTTGGCATGATCCACATTGATAGCAAAGGCAATGGTTAACCGATTGAGTGCTAATCTTTTCCATTCAGAAACTATGGAATTAACTACTTCGGGTACATTGCAACGCACTTCTAAGTCAGAGTTGTTAAATTCTCCGGCAATAGTCCTTACGCCTTTGAGGTCAGCACCATCAACGCTGTAGTAGATTGGGGGTGCAAGATATCCTTTGAGGATAAGTTCTCCTGGAGTTGGAGCTGCTATGAGGGTATCGAATAGGTCAGACATTGCTTCCCTTTTTGATAGTCTCCAGGGAGTAGCGGTTAAACCTATAAAGGTAGTGTTGTTAGATTCATAATTTTCTAGTTGTCTCTGTACGACTTTGTTCCAGGCGGTTTGATGTGCTTCGTCTATTAATACAATGTTGGGGGTAAACCAGTTAATTTTCCTTCGACTGAGAGTTTGAGCGCTGGCTATTTGAACAGGAGCATTGCGAGTTTCTTTGTAGCCTCCAGCAATGACTCCACATTCAATGCCGAAGTTAGCAAATTTATTTAGTGTTTGCTTGATCAGCACATCACGATGGACGATGAACAATATAGTTTTGCTACTTGAATACTCTTGATAGATGAAGGAAGCAGCAATTATAGTTTTTCCAGCTCCAGTAGGGGCAACGATAAGTATGCGACGATAATTTTTCTGCCGGAGTTGATATAGATCGTCAATGACTTGGAGTTGGTAATCTCTGAGCTGAGGAATCTGTGATGGTGCTATAATTAGCCTCAGAGATAATTGTTTATCTTCTTCCATTTGAGTATGTTGCTGTAACCATGAGGGTTGCAGCAGTTTTGTTTTTGTTATGGATGCTATTGATGGTGTTGTCATATTATTAGTTAATTTTGATTTAAAGTTCGGTGGTTGCGTTGGTTGTGTATATGAAAACTATGTAGGGGGAGGTGTAGGATTTTCCCCCTTGATTATTTCTAATATTTGGCGATACGGTAATTTAGCAGCGAGCGCTCTCTCTACCGCGCGAACTTTTTTTTGTGGACATCCCACACATTCAATTACTGGCTTGCCTTTTTTATATATTTGTTGGCCATTTTCTCCTTGCTGATACCAGCAATAGCGCCAATACCAATGTTCAGGATTATTAGGGCCTCGCTTCTCTTTCCCTTCTTTGATGCGGGGGTACTCAACAAGTCCAGTTTTGGTTTCTACTGATTGTGTGTACTTATTCAGCCACCCGCTGCCTCCCACTGGCTTATACTGGGATTTTTCGATAGTATTTGCTATCGAAAACCTAGACTCTTTGTTGGGCGGGTTTCCTGGAGTTTGAATATTTTCATTTTTTTGATGGCCATTATCTAGCTGACGCTTTAATTTAGATTCATTGAGATTGAAAGGATGGCGTTTGTTTGGTGGTAAGTCACCACCATTATTAGGTGTACTCTCAGCTACATATTGTTGTGGGCTGTAAGTAATAGTTTCTTGTCTTGCGAACGCACTCTGTTGATGATATAGTTTCATGATTTAGAAAAGGATGTAATTTATTAATGATGAGAAGTTTGAGCCTCAAGAGTGACTCAAGTTAAAATACGTTTTGCTCGTTGTCGTTTGATTTTGGATAGTCTGGCTTCTTTCCACTTGTGGAGCCAGTCTGGGGCTTTTTTACTTGTTCTGAGGTCTGAGTATCAGAGTGTTGAGTTGTTGTCACACCAACAACTGGTTTGAGGTGATAGAACTTATAAGGGATATTCTCTGCCACTAAAAATGCTTCTAGGTCAAAGTCATATTTAGCTAGTTCGCCAATTAATTTTTGTTCTATTTCTAGTTCGTATTTCTCGTTGTGGTGAATACTGCCTACAACTGTGCCGTAATGAGTTACAGTGAGGTCTACTTCATCATGCGTAACTTTAAAGCCTTCAAGTTTTTCGACTTCAGCTTTAATGACATCCATCCAGGTAGGATCGTCGTCATCTGCTTCACTGAAGAAGTTAAAGTCGTCTTCTTCCTCAACTGTAGGTTCATTTGCTACAAGTGTATTGCTATCAACAAACTTCTCTTCACTTGGTTTCAGAAATTGTTGATTTTTCACGTCATTCAGTTTGTTCCAAGCAGGAGAGTAGTAGAAAAGTTCACTGAGTAGTCGTTCGGCAATTTCAAACTCTTTATCGTCCCAATTTTCTTTGGTAATTAATTCTTTGATGTTTTGATTAGAGATGATATAATTTTTGGGATTATCTTCATATTTCTCATTGAAAATATCCGTAATTAAATCCTCTGCTAATATTGAATATTTTTCAAATAATAGATGATTTAATTGTTCATCTATCACTATGTCTGAAGAATCAATAACCTTGATAGTTCCTAAGTCATCACCGAGCCAATCTCCCAATCGTTCATCATTATAAAATTTGAATATTTTTCCCTGACGAACTATTACTAAATCATTCATGTTTGATAAGGAGTGTAGAGCATTTTGGATAATATCTGCTTTGGTAAATTCCACTCCTAATTTACCTATACCCATTAGGTAATCATTTGGATTTATTTCTCCTTGAGATTGAATATCTTCTATTAAGTTGTCAATGTCGATACTATATGTATCTCTGAGTAGTTGTTTTTCCCGTTCTGCTAGTTCTAATCTTTCATCATCTTTAAAAAATACTGTGCCAAATAATTCTTTGTCTTGGTGTATATATGCTGTAGTCGAATTATTTCTGGTGGCAATTAAGTCGGTATTATACCCGTTCAGGATATCAATAAAATCATCTAAACTATCGATGACTTCTTGATCGAACCACCATGCTGCTCTTTCTACAGCCTCTTCTATAGTTTTTGCATGGTTGGAAAATGCTGTTTCATGGCTTATGAAGAATAGACCTTGACTTTCGTATAGGTCGGTGATTTTTACCCAGTCACTACTATTTTTATCATCTGTTTCATAGAGCATTACTTGGCTATCATCAATAGCTTCTAATACCCATTTTTCTGATACTAATGGTTCGAGTTTTTTGATGATTGGTATAGTAGTTTCAACTTCTGTGGGTTGACTATTTGTTGAAGTTTTTACCTCTCCATATTTGCTAAAAACTTCATTAAATTTGTCTGCGTTTTCTCCCCAATAAACTAGACAATGGGATTGTCGTGCGGGTAGTTTTGGTTGGTAGTTCGTATCTAAGAATTTGATGCGTCCTTTCCAAAAACAGATGGGTTGGTTCCATAGTGGGGCAAACCATTTAGTATCTGTTGATGCTGGCAGGAGGGCGATCGCTTCTGTTGTCCTACCATCATTAACTTCTGAAATTAGTTTATCGACCCATTTACCAGGACAGCTATAGGGTGGGTTCATGAATACTTTCCCAAACCATGCACAAGCAAGTCCATCTTCTCTTATGGTTTTGTGGTATTGTGCTGGTATGTGTCTTCCGTCGTCAGAACAGGGGTCTAGGTCTATGCTTCCTAATACTTTTTCAACTAATTCAACAATTTCGCGTGGTGTGTACCAACAGTCGGAAGACTTTGAGGAGGTTTTGTTTTTGTTAGGTTCACTAGCACTTTCTGTTTTTGCTAAACCTTTTAAGGTTTCAGCAAACTCATGCATATCTCCCGTGCAGTAAACTTTTTCATACCCAGGGCGAAAATACCAATAACTACCGTCGTTATAGCCTACTTCAATACTTTCTTGATTTGGGATATAAAAAGTGCCCAAATTACCTACAGTACAGCTTGAATGGCTTTTGACAAACTTACCTCCTACTTCTTCTGGCACATCGTACAATCTCTGTAGAATGGCTTCTGCTGCATCGGGTTTACCTGCTTTGAATTCTTCCCAGATAGCCTCCGCAAATAGTTTAGTAGAGTTATCTGGTTGAATCCACTTTCCCCCCTCGGCAGATTTTTTAAACTTGATTTCATGCTCATCTTTGAGATCGTCCGGAATTATCCGGAAATACCTTTTAAAAGAACCTTTTTTTACTTCTCCGGTACTACTGTTGTACCAAGTGACAGTAGGAACCGTAGCTACATCTACTATCTCAGCAGTGTCTATTTGGGTATTTTCTGCTGTCTTAAGCGGAGGAGTTATGCATTTCTGCTCCGCTAAAACTAAATCCGTCTTTAAACCTTTCAAGATTTCAACAAAGGCAAGAACGTGGCCAGAACAGTAAACTTTGTTGCGACCTGGACGGATATACCAAAAGTTACCTTCGCTATGACCTACCTCGATATCTTCATTTAAGATCTGGAAAACGCCAAAAGTTTCATTTAGATGGAAAGTACCGTAAGTACCTAAATTACATAAAGAGCTAGTAAACTTACCTCCTACTTCCTCTGCTGCTTCGTACAATTTCTGTAGAAAAATTTCTGCGGGCTTACCTGCTTTAAATTCTTGCCATACCGCATCTATCAAGGGTTGAGTGGTGGGATTGATATCTTTACTCCACCTCTTGGCGGATTCAGATTTTTTGAGACCTACTTGATGTATATTGTGCTTGCTGTTCCAAAGTAAGCGGAAATACCTTCGTTCGTTCCCTGCACTTACTTCTCCGCTGATGGAGTTGTACCAAATGACGTTGATATCGTTATTGTCATCCGTGTCAGATGTAGGGGGTGTCGATGCGTTTTCCTGTGTGGAGTTGGTTTCGATATTATTGTGATGTTGTTCAAAGAAATTGTGAGCAATTCGACACAATACGCCAAGAAAATTTAAGCCTTGAGAGGCAGACGAGTATCGTTTTCCGTCGAAAGTGGTGTATAGACATTTCCAGCCACCGGGGTGATTATGAATGCTTAATGTGGCAATAGAATATAGTTCTCCACTATAGCTAGGTTCTCCACGTTTACGTTTAGGGTGCGGGGCAAAAAGTTCTGCTGTTAGATTTTCAAAATCTGCATTAAGAACTAGATTTTTAATTAGGCAGAATGAGACAAGTTCTCCGAGTTTCGATTGCAGATACATCTGAGAACCTATTTTTTTGTCTAGACTATTATCATCTAGACAATTACTACTTTTACTACTTTCGGCGTATTTTGAGTTCTTTGTATCCGAGGATACTTTTTTTTGTTCGTCATCACCATCAATTTCAATAACTCGCGGTGTTGGTGATATTGGCATTGGCAGGATAAATCCGAGTAGATCGGCAACTTCGGATCTATACACGGGATATTTTGTGAGTATTGGAGCCAACTCTCCTGTTAATGCAGAAATTTGCGTATCCGCATTTCTCATGTCTTCAAGACGCTCTTGCTCTTGCTGTAGCTGGATTTGAAGAATCCGCACCAGCTCTTGTTGGCTTTGTAGATGTAGTACCATAATCAATTTTTTTGATATTGTTTGCAGAATTCCCCTTGGTTGCAGGGGATGGGAATTCCGTGTACATCAGAGATAGTGGTGGGTTGCGGGGTTAAATTGAAAATCTTGTATATACGAATCGCGATCGAAAATAACACAACTGCAGTTATATACAACAGTATAGTTTGGTATTTTTTGAACGAATGATCGCAGTTCAAGATTTTTAACATGAATGCAATATCACTGTGATGCAACGGAGGTACGGATGGAGTGATGCTCGGCTCAAGTGTAGTTGTTGCACTTGATTACACGAAGGAGCGATCGCTACATCCTATCCGGTTAGTACAACCCACTTTTGATTCAGTTGATGCGCCAATCGGCGTACTTTGCGAGATGGTTTGTTATGGCCATTAATCCAGTGGCCAATAGCTCTAACCGAAACTCCTAGAGCCTCAGCTAATGTATCTCTGGAAATATTAAATTTTTTGAGCAGTTGTAGTGGGTCCAATTCTGCTGTTTCGATTTTTGGAGGGAACGGTAGTGGCCACTTATTCAAAATCTGTAAAAGTTCCCAGGCTAGTCGTTGAATAGTCCGGCTTGGTTTTGTTGCGCCACACATCCATCTCGATACGGCAGATGGATTTACTCCTAGAGCTTTGGCTAGCTGCGTTTGGGATAGCCACTGGAATTGTAAAAGGAGGGAGACTGGACTTGTCTCCTCAAAAAGTGCTATACTCATGATTTAAGAATTTTAATTTGTTTGTGCTATCGGGAAGTTCGATTCTTCCTGGTAGCTTTATTTTTAGCTTCATGGTAACTAAGTATTACTATTAAGTCAAGTACCATCAAAAAAGTGTTTTTTGAATAACTGACGGAATTCGTTGATAATGTTGGCCTGTTTTAGTATGACCTTGACATAGTCTGGATGCCCTTTGAAATCAGCTCCCCAGTTTTTTATAGATTGCTCGGTAAAGCCTGTGACTTTTGCTAGCTCTTCGATACAACGAGCTTTATAGCCTCGCTGTTCTGGTAAAGTGTTGTAAAGTACAGGGACCCATATTTGACAATACTCTTCAGGACTCATGCCAGTTTTAATATATGAATTATTTTCTACATGGCATTTTGTTAAAGACATTGTCTAGGGTTAATTTGAACTATATCTATATCTATGGTAATCAATAGTTACCTATAATTCATATCTGGCGATCGCTACAAAACTCAAATCATTCTCTAAAAAAAGCTTTTGAAAACTATTTTCTAGAATTGATTTGTTCAGCTTTGAGGAGTTGTAATTCTGACAATAAACTATGTATAGCCTCTAGATGTTCCACTTTAAAGTTAATTACGAACCCGAATCCGTCCCTACCACAACCAGGACAGTTTAAGGCTACCCCCTCCTCACCCTCTCCAAAAGTCGTTTTTGTCGAAAACAGCCCGTCGTCGGGAGTTAGGTTGTAGTAGGTGTCCGTCCAGGTTCTGTGCGGGGCCTCGGTATTTTGAGTAATTTTGTTCATATTATGACTTTGGTGGATCTCGGTTTGCTGTTAGGTCAATCTGTTAAACCTTGAAATAAGACATCCTCCGGTTATTTGTAGTCTGATAGGAGTTTTTGAGCGTGTACTCTATTAAGTTCCTATGTGATAGTATTATACACATGATTTACTAATTAGTAACTAAATCTTTCAATTTTTATAAAACGTAACGAAAAAGTTACTATAGTCCACTTATTTAGCTATGCTGAAAGTATAGTAATTAAGGTAAAGGGCAATGAAACAGTGGGGAAGCGGTACTACATTACTTTACCCGACGGGATAGCAGAAGCTTTGGAACGTTGGGCTGAAAGCGAAGGCAATAAGCCTGCTACACTGGCTGGTTTTTTATGTGAGTCTGCTGTTAGAGATGCTATGGAATTGGGAAAAGTACCACCCGATCCCAATAAAGAACCACCTAAGTATGAGCAATTTAAATATTTATTGTTGGATAACTATGACTTGCTGGCTAGAAATTCATATCTTAAAAAGAAATTAGGTTGGTTGCTGGAAGGAAATAGGCCCACGCTAGAAGATAAATTAAGAATTGCTATTGCGATGGGTGTTAGTGAGCAATATTTGGACGAGCTTATAGAGGTATCCTTTAATGGAAATGGAATCAATGGAAGTGCAAAAAACGTTTGAACTCCCCTATAACTGGGATATTAAGTTAGGTTGTAGAGTTGTGCAGCTTGTTTCCCCTAATATACGGGAGGCTAAATATTTCGCTTCCGGTGCTATTGCGTACTTGGAGCAAATAGCAAAACGGTTTGATGCGCTAGTTGAAATAGTAACTCCAGAAGGAATGAAGTTAGCGAGTTTTGGTCAACCCTCTGAACTAAAAGCACAAGCACCAGAGCCACAACCACAAATATCTAGCTATGCTGCGTCCAGGATTGACCCTACTGCTGACTCTGAAGCTGTACTTGATTTTGTAAAAGGTAAGAAAGCAGAAGGATTGATAGTGACTGTTACAGGGATGCACTCAGATAAATGTCTTTTGGTCAACGATTTACAAGCACTAGATAGAGGAGGTGGCTGGACTGCACAAGATTGGATAGGAATAGACTTCAAGAAATTGTGGCATGATAGTTTCCTTGTGGGAAAAACTAATTATTATGGCCAATTAATAGAAGCTGTGGAACGCGATCGCTACTTGCCAAACTTCTTTTATCACATCCGTCGGCCTTCAGGTGCATTGGCTGAGTATAGTAGTTCATATAGCAATGTGCCCTGGCCTATTTACATACTACACATCAAGGACAAAAGTAGTATTGTAGTTGCCGTATGACCTATATTTTTCATAAATTACGCGATAGAACTCCGTTCCGCTGTCGCGATCGCCAAAGGTCAAAAAAAATTTGAAGGATAGTTGTTGAGGTATTGACAATTTACAACTTACAGTTTATAAATTATGATATTTATATCTGAAAATAATTAGTGAGTGTGATGGTACATCCTTACAGTCAAGATTTACGCGAACGTGCTCTTAATCTGATTAATAATGGTATGTCTATCAATCGTGTAAGTCGTCTCTTAAAAATCAGCCGACCTACTCTTCATAAGTGGCGAGAACGATATTTAATAACAGGTTCAACAGAGCCTAAAATAAGTGTACCTCCTCCTCAACCTTCTACTATTAAAGACATGGAAGAATTTGAAAAGTTTGTTGAGGCTAATTATGATAAAACCCAAAAACAAATGGCTGCAAAATGGGGAAATTGTAGTCGTTTTACTATTAGTAGAAATTTAAAAAATCTCGGTTTTACTCGTAAAAAAAAACGTATAGTTATCAAGAAAGAGACGATTTAGAAAGAGAAGAGTTTGTCTTAAAAGTGAATCAAATAGACAAAAAAAATATTGTATATGTAGATGAAGCCGGAATAGATAATAGAGAAGATTATCCTTATGGTTATGGAATTAAAGGGAAAAGAGTACCAGGTATGAAGTCAGGAAAAAGAACTGAGAGAGTAAGTTGGATTGCAGCTATAAATCAATCAAAAATGTTTGCTCCTTTAACATTTACAGGAAGTTGTAATCGTGTATGGCATGAGAACTGGTTGGAAAATTGTTTACTACCAAAATTAAAACCAGGACAAGTTATCATACTGGATAACGCAACGTTTCATAAATCAATTTATATAGAAGAATTAGTGGCCAAGCAAGAGTGTGAAATTTGGTATTTACCACCATACTCACCAGATTTTAATAAGATAGAACGTTGGTGGTTTGTGTTAAAAAATTGGATCAGACAAAGACTCAAAGAATTTGAGAATTTTAGAGACTGTGTGGATGCAGCTTTTATGGAAAATCCTCAAGTTTTTCCATAGTGGTCAAAGATATCAATTATTCCTATAGGGTTTAGTCGCTCTCAGAAGCGATCGCGCTCACACAACACTCTGACACCAAATCTAAGCATAAAAATAGAATTTTTTAGTTGTCTTTTAAATCAAAGTCAAACCTGCGAGTCTATCAAACTTCAACCTAGTCGCGATCGCATGGTTTGTCAAAATATCTATCATGTAGCAGAGATTTGTACTATGTTAAATACAATAGTAGTATGTAAATAGACCAGCGCTCATTGCTATAAAACGACCAGTTCAGGTCGCGCTCAACTGAACGAATCGCACACCGGACATGATATCATGTATATCTATGTACTACATTATGAAGTGCGGAATGTGGGTCTGTCCAGATAAAATTTGAATAATAATTCAATTAAAACTCTCAAGTTATTGCTATATCTAGCTTTTAACTGGCTTGTTACCTCGTGAGAGTCTCATACTACAACACAAAGAGCGGAATGAGGGTTAAAATTTTTCGTATTATCGTAGTATAATGTACTAGTATGACCGAACAGCTCGAACAAAATCCATTAGCAAAAGAAAAACCTTATCCACAGAAAGCTCTCTTGTTAGTTCAAAATTTGGGTCGGCAACTTGAGGATACTTGGATTTGGCGAAATATAAGCTTTGAAGCCTACCCAAGCGAACGTCTTGCAATTGTAGGTCCTTCAGGCGCCGGTAAAACGCTTTTGTTACGAGCGATCGCCGGTCTCGATCCAGTTCAAGAAGGGGAAATTGTATTTGAGGAACAGCATTTAGAATCATGGTTCATGCCACACTATCGAACCCAAATCATGTATTTGCATCAACGACCAACACTCTTAGAGGGAACGGTAGAGGATAATATTCAAAAAGGCTACCTTTTTACTATTCATCGCGATAAGATATACAACCGAGAAAAAATAGTTTCTTATTTGAAGCTCTTGGGGCGAACGGCAAACTTTCTAACTCAATCTAGTGCCTACCTTTCTGGAGGTGAAGCTCAAATAGTTGCTCTATTACGAGCCTTACAATTTTCCCCGTCTATTTTACTTTTGGACGAACCAACGGCATCTCTAGACTCTAAAGCCACTGAAAATATTGAAGCCTTGATTACATCCTGGCACGCCGAATCTCCCCAGAGGATTTATATTCTTATCAGCCACGATCCGGCACAGATAGAACGAATGACCGATAGACAAATTATTTTATAAGGAGAAGACTCATTTATATAGATTACATCAAAATCAGTAACTTACAAATAGAACTGGCAGCATTGCTACTACTTATAAACCTGATACTTTCTGTGGTTTGGCAGCTTGGTCTGAGTCAAAATATTTTAATAGGTGCAATCCGTTTAATTGCTCAGTTACTGTTAGTCGGATATTTTCTCCAATGGCTTTTTACAATTCACAACTTAGGATTGGTATTGTTGGTTGCTTTGTTCATGCTTTCCTTAGCCAGTTATACAGCAGTAAAGCGTACCAACAGGCGTTTTGGAGGTATCTATTGGAACAGCTTTCTTTCACTCCTAGTATCGGCATCTTTTGCTACAGGCTTAACCATCAGTGGCGTCCTCCACATCACTCCTTGGTACGATCCAAAATATTCGATACCATTGTTGGGAATGATTCTGAGCAATGCCATTTCAACAACCTCTCTGGGTTTAGATTCCTTATTAGAAAACATGGTTCGTCGCTCTGAAGAGGTAGAAATGCTTCTCACCCTAGGAGCAACACGTTGGGAAGCAGCTCATGAAATAGTAAAAGAGGCTATCAGGACAGGAACGATCCCCGTTATCAACTACATGATGGTAATTGGGCTAGTTAATTTTCCAGGAATAATGACAGGGCAACTAATGATTGGAATGCTTCCCATTGATGTAGTCCGCTTCCAAATTACGATCGCTTTTGCCATCGCAGCGGGTAGCATATTGGCAACAATAGGGGTAGTAATGCTGACTTTTCGATCCTTATTCACCCCAGATCATCGACTTCAGCTACAACGATTGCGTAAAGTTAAAAACGAACCAAAACTGAGTCAACTATTCCCGCTCCAGCAAATACTTAATATTGTCAAAGTGCTTGGACAAAAGATTGGAAAAGCTGACGGTGGCATCTCCAATTAACAAAAAATAGAGCTGGCCCTGACTCGTTAATCACAAAGGATAAAAAGTCATAGATAGCAGTTAATCTGTATGGATTAAAATCGAGTGTCCAAGATATAGCAATCGCCAGAGCGATTGACACATGCTGGAAATTAGACAGTATCCTTCAGCCCCAAGCGGATCTTAAACGAAGCTATGGCGTGTCAACTGCCGTGGCGATTGCTATATTTATTCACGTTCGATCGGCACGATTGCATTGTGCTTTAATGCCTAAAAGTAGATTTGGTATAAACCATAACCGGATGAGGAGTTCATAGGTGAAGATAGTAATTGCAAACGTTAAGACGATCGTGGTTGTAAACTCAGCTATCCCGCCAAGCCCTATTTGGGTAATATAGCGACCTAAAATGCTCATAAAGAGTAAGTGCAATATATAGTAGGGAAAACCAGCCTGACTCATATAAGTTAAAAATTCATTAGATTCAGTCAAAAATCGATGAGCGAAGGCTAATATAGCAGCAATGGAAGACCAAGTATGTACGCCACAGAGCGCTGAAAATAACAAATACTGTTCGTACCCGTAGGCATTAGCCTCATAAGCATTTGGGAAAAACATGAGAACCCCCACCCTCATAGCTATGCTGAACGCTGCTAAGATTGTCCAAAGCCAAGGTCGCTGGTAGACAGCATCACCGATCCGTTCGTCGGAGTGCATCATATACCCAAGCACAAAAGCCCATAAGTTATAGCTGAAGTAAGCCCAATCTTTATATAAATTGAGTCCTTTCCAAAACGGCCAAACTGCTCCTAATGTTGCCAGGATTCCTCCAAATACAAGCATGGGCAAGAATATGCCAAAGCGGGAGGAAAATAATTCTGTAACTCCTCTGAAATGTTGTTGAAATCTCGGGTTTTTAAGGAACGCAAATAGAGGAAGGGTTATCCCATTAATAACCAGCAGATAGGCAATAAACCAAAGATGACCCCATTTCGGTCCAACGGATGTCGATCCATTGTGGATAGTGGCGAAAAAGTACGGGCAAAAATTGAGCCAATAATCTGTCAAACTGCGATAGCCCTGATAGGTAGGCAAGAAATAAGCTTGAATTGGGGCTAACACAAGCATAAAACTTAAAAATGGCACGAGCAAACGCTGAAGGCGTTCTTTTACATAATCTCTTATCGATCGCTTCTGTAGGGAAACTGCAGCACAATAACCGGAAATTAAAAACAATAGCGGCATGTGAAGTGGAGCAATCTGTTCGACATACAAAGACAAAATTTTGGCCAAAATAGTATTTTTATTAAATTGGGAAAACCCTTCTACATACAGCATCATCCAGGCTGCATGAAAAGGAACTAAATTTAAAATCACCAAAACTCGCAACCAGTCTAGATCGTAGCGCCTGAGGGAAGTATTCTGCTCCATTTTTGATTTTCGATCGTATTAATTAATTCTCTCTCGATTCAATAAATTATCGACTGTGATTAATTTCTGAACAGCATATTTTATTTATTCATACTCTCTTCAAACTTGACTTGTTTTTATTTGCCAATATTCACGGCAACACTGCCCTATAGGGTCTAAGACAACTCGCAATGGATTATGATTAATAGACTCAGTTCCCACGCCATATTTTACTTTTTCTTGCTCCGGCTCATAAGTGCCAAATATTCTATCGAAAATAATTAACATATTGCCATAATTTTTATTTAGGTAATTAGGATTACAGCCATGATGTACTCGATGAGAAGCAGGAGTATTTAGCAATTTTCCTTCAAACCAGCCCAGCTTAGGAATGGTTTCTGTGTGTAGAAAGACTTGATAAAAAAGTGCGATAGTCAAAGATAATATTAACCATTTTTAAAGGGGTAAAAATGGCTGAGATGAGCGAGGTATTTGAAGTTTAAGAAATTAGGATAAACATGGTTATGTTTAATGCTAATACACCTATTTATTCTAACTTGATTTTGATATAAATTTATGAAACGCTAATTAGCGTTCCTTAAATAGATTGATATATAGCTTTGAGATAAATAAATGATTTATGGAGTCATAAAAATATCTCAGTTATTAGTAATAATCAAAAATTAGAGGGTAATTTATAATACAAAATATTCCTATATCTCATGTTAAATGAGACAAAAACACACAGAAACCAGAGGGATATAATTGAAGGATGATATGTCATAATTACCCAAAAGCGTAACGGTGGAACGTGTATATATCAATAGTTGTACCGTAACTCTTCAAAGCGCAACGGATATTTTTAGGAGTACAAAATGAGTGAAATAATTAATTTGTTTGAAGGCCAAGAAATCGTAATAAATAAATCTGGGATGTGGGATGCTACAGCTATGTGCAAAAAGTATAATAAACGGGTGAATAATTTTTTCAGAACACAACAAACAAAGGATTATTTGTCAGCTCTAAAAAGAAAATATAATTATTCAGATGATGAGCTGGTTCTGATAATTCAGGGCGGTAACAATCAAAAAGAGCAAGGCACCTGGATACACCGCAAGGTAGCTCTCAAACTGGCTGCATGGCTAAATCCCGATTTTGAGGTATGGGTTTTTGACGTTATTGAGAAATTATTAACCCAGGGTGAAGTTAAGCTGAGAAATGAAATAGCCGAATTGCAGAATTGTCTAGATGTATCTGAATATAGGCTATTAGAAAGCAAAGCAAAAGCTGAATATTGGCACAATGAGTACAACCTTTTCCGTCACGGGTCACACCCAGAATATGAAGAAGTAGGACAATTTCAGGAGGGGGACTTATTATTGGGAGTGCCAACAGAAAATCAGGTGGACTGATTAGAGATTTTCATAGGTGATAGCTCAAACTAATGATTACAGAGTTTACCGAGTTGGTGGTGATGTAGTTGTATCAGCAGAGTATCATCCTATTTGTTTTAACTTAGTTTGGGGTAAGAAATTGCCATATCTGAAAAATGAAGAAAATAATCATCGGTGTGATGGGTCCGGGAAGTAGCGCTACTTCATATGACCTGAAAAATGCCTATAAACTTGGTCAATTAATTGCTCAAGAATCTTGGGTTTTATTGACGGGTGGGCGAAAGATGGGGGTGATGGATGCTGCGAGTCGAGGTGCGAAGTCTGTTAATGGTTTAACTATTGGTATTTTGCCTGGGAGTAATCTTGATGGTATTTCTGAGGCGGTTGATATTCCCATTGTTACTGATATGGGTAATAGTCGAAATAATATTAATGTGCTTTCGAGTGATGTTGTTATTGCCTGTGGAATGGGTGCGGGTACTGCTTCAGAGGTGGCTTTGGCAATTAAGAATAATAAAAAGGTGATTTTGTTGAGTTGTAATTTAGAAAGTCAGGCTTTTTTTGTTGCTTTGTCTCCTGAAACAGTTTTTGTGGTGGATACTCCAGAAAGTGCTATTGAGGCGATTAAAATTTGGGTTTGAAAATTAAGGTTTCGGTTTTGTTGTTCATGCTAGACTGCTTCATAAAATTCCCAATTATGCAAGGGTTTGACTGAACGGATTAATATTATTTGCATTAGCTATATGTGAAATATTAAATCTTGTTTCCCACGATATGATAAGTCTGTATTGCTGATTTTTTTTGTGTTCTTAATAAATGATTTATTATTGGTTTACAACTATTCAAAAAAATTAACTATTAATAGCTATTTGACTTAAACGTTTAAGGATGCGAAGTACATCGAAAAGTTCATTGCCAGGATTGCGTATAGCAAACATTTTTGATGTAGCATATTGAGGAATTTCTGTTTTGACTAGCTTGACAAAAATGAAACTGCCACCTGTAACAATTAAGCCATAATTTGGACGTTCAGTTAGGGAGCTAGCTAAAAGATAAGTTAGTAGTTGAGCCAGGCCAGCTTCTATAGAAAACTCGGCTCTTTTTGATTCAATAACCATTACCCATAACTGCTCTTTCATAACAAGAGTATCAATTCGACCTCTAATAATTACATCTTGATCTGCTAATTCTAAATTAATAGATTTCTCAGAACGAATGTAATAGGGATAGAGAAAAAATTTACCAATAAATAAAATCGGATCGACTATTGCCATTCTGACAATATCTTCTAAAAAAGGTGGATTTTGTAATAAGTTAAAGTATCCCAACTGAACCTGATTAAGTAGTTCTTTTTCCTCATCAGTAATTTCTGGTAAATCATCTTGCCATTCTCGAAAAAATTGCTCATTTCTGACTAATTGTAAACCGAAGTTATCAATCAGGTAGCGGAGAGTTACTTCTTGGGATTGAATAGTTTGAATCATAATTGTAAAATAGTTGTTCGAGTGAATGAGTAGCTTGCTCTTGATGACTGCAATTACCAACTACTAAGTGTATTGGGTTTTGATGCTATTTCAGCCAGTGCAGCTTCAGTGATATAAATAAAATAATTATTGATTAAATTTAACTTTCTCCCTTATAAGTTGATGACCAACCAAATAATTTCCGTAATTTTTGAGAAGGGTTAAATTTAAAAACACTTGTTTTTCCCCTCTTGACTTGTATATAAAAACTTCCAAAATCTCGTAAACTTACACTCTCTCCCTCCTTAAGACATTGATAAATTTCATCTAAAGTAACATTAATGACTTCTTCCACAACTGGAGTATCATAACTAACTTGTTGAGAAACACGCTTAATTAATTCTTTTTTGTTAATCGACATATCAATGAATAGCTAAACAAAAAATATATCCGATTTACTCATTCATTTTCTGCTGTATTTTTTGAGAAATATAGAGAGCAAACTGTTCTGCTGCTGTTTCATTTTTACTCAAACTTTTAATACTTGTTAAACGAGTAATGGGTATAGCAAAAGTAAAGTCTCTATTATTAAGTTTTACTATTACTTGAAGCCATTTATTTATTTTGTTAGCTATTGCTTTATTTGCACCCTTTTGATTCATCAGAATATATTTAAACTTGCTCAAACAAGAGTTAATTTTTTTATTATTGATTGTTAATTTTTAATTACTGAACTTCCAAATCCAAATCAAGAGTCAACTGCCCGTATTGTTCCCACAGCTTCATTCTTCGTACCTTCCGCGTTCGGTTCCAGTCATTACGGTCGAAATTAAGATGGCAGACTGAGCAGAGCGCTTTAAGATTGTCAGCTTCACAGTTGTTAGGATTATGATCTAAATGAGCTGTAGTTAGTGTAAAACGCTGAGGTTTTGCAATTCTTACAGTGCCATTTTTATCATCTTCCACCACTTTGTACAGATGAGACAACCATTCTGGATGATTATCCCTCAGCCATTGTTCGGTCTGCTTCAGAGAGATTCCGGGAGGTCTACAAGGTCGCCCACACCACTCGCAAGTCCAATTGGCTGCTTGTTTAATGGATAAGGCAATTTCGTTCCAGTTGTCTGGATACAAATTTAGATTTATCGGCATTATTTCTTTCCGTGTATCAGCTTTAATTGCTAAAGTTATTAACGTTAGTCAACCTCAAAAATTTACCCAAAATATCTAATTTTCTGTTAACAAACCAGACATATTCAGTAACCTTTCTAACCAAACATTAGCTTTCTGACTTACCTCACTCCGGAGTTCATTATCATTCCAAATACTTGCCCAATTATACTGCCCGAAGTGCCAATGTTACTTGTAAATCAACAAGTTCAGCAGCAACTTCTACCTCTGTACCAGGCGCAGTCCATTCAATAAAAAATTCACTTTCTTTGAGCAAATTTTCTACCAGTTCTTGATTAGCTACAGACTGACAACGAGATTTAATCTGTGCTAAATTTGAGGCGAGATTTCCCAAGCGCATAGGAATTTCATCTCTCAAATATCTTTCTTTCATGCGTTTCCAATTTCTCATAAATTAAAGAGTAATTTTTATACTTCTTAAGTACCTCTAAATAATAAATAATAGCACTCCCAATTGGCCAGAAAAAGAGTGCCAGTTCACCGCTTTTCAATGTCTTATTCTGCCTGAGGAACCAACAAATTTTTCACAGATTTTAAAGCCTTCAAATAAGTCTCTCGTTGTTTCAGTGAACCATACTCTCGTAGCTGTTCTTTAGTAAAACCAAACCCATTACATAAGTCTTTCAATTGTTGAATACTTCGTTCCTCCACTGGCACATAATAAGCCCCCACAGACTTAGGTTGAGACTGATGATTGTTCCCATTACCATTAGATTTAACTATACTTAAATCCTCAGATAAATTCTTTCCATTAGTAGGAGCAGAACCATTAGATTTACCTCCTTTTTTTGACCCATTACCATTAGACTTATGATCATTTGATGTACCATTTTCATTACTATCATTCTCATCAAAATCAACAGTAATCACATCAATTAAACCAGAATCATTACCACCATTAGGTTCATCGGGACGGTAAGGAGTATCAGACAAATCATCAGCATCAGGCAATTCCTTTAAATCAATCGAATCATAATCTCCCGCTCGAATCTTTTCTACCTCTTGCCAAAAGCCTAATTCTAATTCTTCTTCCCCTGCAATTTTAGTAGCATTAACAGCCTTAATAATCTGAATTAAACCAGACTCCAAAGCACCTTTTAAAGTCTTTTGATTCTGATGCCGTTCCTCATTAACCGCGTGTTCATTTCTGAGCTGAACTAACTGACGCTCTAGCTCTTCAATACGAGATTCTAGAGAGTCTCTAGTAGCATTAGTAGTTGAGTTAATAGCCTCTTCAAGTCCGACAAAAAGCATGATTGAATCTCCATTAATTTAATTGTTTTAATCTGTTCAGCAGCCTTGTACAAGGTCTTAATTAAGTGCTGCTTATTCCTAGAAAATAGTAGCGAAATTGTTGCTTTGATTACTTATTATAGAGTATTTTTTTTATTTGACAATACCGATAATATTTGACTATTAAATGGGAATAATTATTGTTGTATAAGTAAAGATTATTAGTCAATAAAAAGGAATAACATTTGTAGGAAATAAGGAATACTTACTTCAGATAGTATTCAGAAAAATTATGCCAACTATTAAAAGCAAAAAAAAAGCTTGGCCGACATTAAACAAAGTTCACCATTAATTGTTAATTATTCGGTAAATCAATAAAAGGTAATGTAATGTGCGCGACGACAGGTTAAAACCCCTCGTATCCTTTCCATCCAGCCGTAAAAACGGGTTGGTTTCTCACTTACCGAAAGTTTATGATTATTTTAAGTCCACAATTGTCCAAATCATCGAAAACCTTGGCCAATTAAAGATAAATACATTTTTGATTTACATATTTTATTAGTGTCTACTATACACTCTACTAAATAGTATACACTAGACAGTATAGTAGACAATAATCTAAATACTCAAGTACTTGTAAAATATATTTTACAGGCATACTAATAGATAATATACTAGACATACTACTAGATATACTGGTAGACAGTAATTAGTAGACAGTAAGAAACAAGAGGTGTCTAGTAGGTACTAGACACCATGACATTACCTACTAGACACCTAAACTAAGGGCCATTATGAAAGTTACAGAATTATTAAACCGATACAAATTGAAAACTCGTCAGGCATTCTACGATCGCGTCAAGAGCTTAGACATCGTCTTACCAAAAGATGCCAGAGGTCATAGCTATGCCACACCCGAACAAATTAGTTTGTTAGACCAACTTCATGATTATCTGAGAACCCCAGGAACTACATTAAGCGGTTTCGTGCCTGTATCTAAAGCAGGTGTCGTGCAGGTAGTAGACACCCCACTAGACACCTCTAATGGGACATCTATTACTCAAAGCAATGAAAAAAACTTGGAATATCCAGATGAAAATCAATCTCTTGAATTATTGGAACGGCTAGTCGGAGCGATCGCTGCGAATATTCAAGCTAAAAGTCCCATTTGGTACCACGACGAATTAGAGAAAGCTGCTATTGGGGGATGGTTACTTTCTACTGCGGAAATTAAACATTTAATAGGAGTAAAACCTTATTGTAAAAAAGGTTCTGATGTTTATATTCGTGGTAGTTGGCAGTTCATCAAAGCGGGAAAAATAGGAGGTGCAACAGCTTGGAGAGTTGAGAAGATTAATCATGGAAATCTAACTACTTCAGATAAGTATAAATAAGTTAAACTTAATAAATAAATAATAAATTTTAAATAATAAAGCATCTATTTACAATCTTTTTGTATACTGTCTTGTGAGTAATAGACATATTTACTAGACACCCTTATAACTCAAATAATTAATAATGCTTTGCTCAGGCTATAATTGTTATATCTAATGAAGCAGGATTAGAACAGATAATCATAAATTTCTATAGATTATCGTAGATTTCTAAGAACGGCTCGCGAATATAGCAACGTCGGGAGCATTGACTTAATCAGAGAATAATGATTGAGAGAGACAGATGTGCCTCAATTAATTTAAGAAATGCGGTTGGCTCGGTCGTTAATGCCTGTGGACGGAGTACTGCTGACAGTTCCGGTAGAAGCAGGAAGTAAACAGTAAAATGTCGCGCTTGTGACGTTTTATATCGGTTTTATGAAGCCGTATGTCAACGTTCTTTTTGCGAGGCAGTATACTCTTTCTGTTCAACAGCTTGCTCAACAGTATTAGCAAACTCTAAAAACTTCTTAGTCTCTTCTGGACTAAGATTTTCTTCGATACTTCCATCTGCTGAAGCTTTAAATACTTCCTCTCCACTTGATTTAGATGTGATAGAAATATCACCATCACTTGTCTTTTCAAAAAAGTAATTAGTAGTCCCGTGATAGTCTTTTTCTTGGAGGTCGAGAAAATTGTCAACAGCTTCAAGTATTTTTTTATTAGCAGCCTCACCTACTTGATCAGCAAAAGTCACGAAATCTTCTGTTTGTTCTGCACTAAGTTGGTTTGTTATAGTACCACCCTCATCCACAGTAAACAATTTATTCTCATTGTCGCCATCACGAGTGCTAATTGAGATTTCGCCATTTTCAGACTTTTCCAGTACATAATTAGCAGTTTCATACCGCTCCGACTCTTGCATTGTCAGGAAATTATCTATTCCATCTGCAATAAGCTTATTCTCTGCTTGTTCGTAGTCATTCTCTGATTCCAAGGCTTTGTTTGTTTCATGATTTTGTTCTAAACTGTTACTTTTTTCTTGGACTTGTTCGCTAAAATCAACAAACTTTTCAATTTCATCTTGAGTGAGATTAGATTCAATATTTCCTTGTGCATCTTGATGAAAAACTTCACCTCTCTCGTCTTTAGTGCTAATTGAAATTTCCTCATCACCCTTTTCCAGGATGTAGTTCTCCGTCTCATAACGATCTGTGTTTTGTAGTTCCAGAAAGTTATTAATTCCATCCGCTATCATTTGATGTGCAGAGCTATTGTCAATTTGCTCTGGTTGATTATCAGAATCAGCAAGTTCTGGATTAATTTCTGACGCAGCTTCCTGTTGTGTGTCTAAGTGTTCTAGTTCTAGTTCCATTTTCTCTTTTTCATTTATTTAAGAAATAGTGCTTGAGGATTTTGACGAACGCTTAAAATCAAGCTACTCGGTATGTTGGTCAAATACTAAATTAGTTGTTTCATGAAAAATACAAGTATTTCCTATATCCTCTTTAATTACTGAAACAACTTTCTTGCCAAAAATTTGACAATTACGCTAAAATATTAAGGAAATATTAAGACTATTATACGGTGATGACTACTGAGAAAATTCATAAATTTTGGAAACGCTGGCGCTTCTCAGTTTTTAACTGCTCTAACACCAGTCCCCTATCGCCCTAACATCAATTCACGGCGACTATACAAACTAAGCTGCATACTATCCATGACTATGAGATTATTGCTCTGGATGATTTCTGGCCTATTCTTTGCGTTCGGCATAATACTACTACCTAATTTGTTGTGGGCGATCGCTTTTTTTGCAACTGCCCTAATTGTCAGTCCAGTCATTCCTATTCATTGGATTGCAAAACTGACAATATCTACATTAATAGTATTCTCAGGAACAACCTCGTACTATATAATAAGTGGTTACTTTTGCTTACTGTTATTGTTCCCCTCCGATCAAAAGACTGCCTAGAAACAATCACCTATAAAAATTGGTTGCCCATGCATCTTTTTCTACACGTTGCCTCTGTACCAATTTTTTTGAATCTCTTGTCAGTCTTAGCTTACCCGCTGCGATTGCAGCATCTAGTTTTGGCAAAAGAATGCGTACTTCTTCAAGTGAGCCATGCTTTACTACCTGCGCAATCATCTGCGCTATTTCTGTTATCTCTACATCCATCTTGACTTCCATTAGTCCATCTCCTTCTTCTATCATAATTACAATCATCTGCTTCCAACTAGAAGTGTCGGCACAATCTGTTCCACAATCTGTCACGATTTTTCGTGTTAGTGTAGCTCTTGCCGATTGCTGTAGTTGGCTTATTGTTGAGGAAGCAACTGAAAACATAATGTGTTCAGCCACATCCTCCCACACCCCCTAACCCCCTCTCTTGCCACCGCCGTCGTCGTCCCACCCGGTTCTACGGGAGGGGGGACAAGAAAAAAGGTTGTGCCTCTCCTAATTTGGGATTCCAAAATATACCATTCACTTTAAAATAGGCAACCTGCTGGCAGCTATACTTCTTTCGCTCAGAGCATCGGAGTATAGTTCTTTGTAAGTTTCTTGCACACTTTAATGGTTCTAACTTGCTTAAACAAGAAGGACAAACATAGCTAGTTTCAATATTTTCTAAATCAGTTTCCATGATTTTTCTAAAATTTTGAACGGCTCCGAATTGGTGGAATCAATCCTCTCAGAAGTGAGGGTTGCTTATCATCAATCGCTTCTGTCGCAGCAGTTTGCAAGCCTATCTCAGCAAGCGATTCAATCACTGCAAAAGGCAACTCAGCTCTTTGGGCAGCTTCTATAAAAGCCACACCATGACGAGCTAAATCTAGAAATTTTTTGATTTTCTCAACAACGGGGTCTTTATAAGCTGTATACTTTCCTTTGAGAGCCTCTATATAACCACGTCGGATATCTAGCAAGCTTGCCTGCCGCCCATCAGTTAAAGTGAGAAGCTCCTCAGTTGGTGGCAAAACTTCTGGCACAATAGCAACTCCATTAGAAATTTGAGGAGTTCTTGCCAAAGAAATAGTTAAATCAAAAGTATAGGTACGCTTCTCATCATTTTGATTAGACGTAACAACCACCAAATTAGTAGGATAAATAGTCTCATAAGGATAATCCTCTTCGCGAACAGACCTTATAGACGGAGTTTCTACCACACCCTTCAACCGCAGAGGTTCAATGGTTTTCAGCACAATTAACGATGCCCGGCCAGTATCCACAGGCAAATCGGTAGAAAATACGATTTGATGTACATCAGCCAGAGAAATAAATTGAATCGTTTCGCCATTCCTAAATTCAATCACACTCTGTCGCCCAGGAACCAAGACTATTTCTGTAGTCTCAGCTAGTGCTTTTGGTGCTATCACAGTTTCTATAGCGGGAGGTACAGACAAAGCTCGGTTTGACATAATAGCAAAACTTGCAATTGCACCCAAAATGGTTCCTTTCCAATTCATCTCAGCCCCCCTTTTTTCGGAACTCTAAACGTTACAAAGCCATTCACGAACAACTGTACTTTTTCTCCCCTACTGACTTGGAAAATTTTTAAATCCTTGGGCTTAGAGTCCAGTCGTTCCGTCATCCTTTCTGTTAGAGTCTCGGCTAAACCTTTAATAAATGCTGCCCTTGGTTCTTGCCTATTTTGTTGAGCTGTCGTAGTAGAAGACAATTAGGGGTCGATAGGAGCCTCACGACTCCCACCTCCCATTCAAAACCGGACGTGAGACTTTCACCTCATCCGGCTCCTGAGTTAACTAACCTGATTGTCACAGGCACAGTCTTCGTTTACCAGAGT
>NZ_JAAHHG010000240.1 GCF_010692555.1 Okeania sp. SIO3B5
TGACAAAAAAGATAATTTACGCCCTAAAAAATGGTATTAAAGCCATCCATTCTGACTCCTGACTCCTGAGGACTGACTCCTAAGAAATACCCTAGATATTTGTAGCAAACATTTATCAATCTGGTATAACCCTCAAGGGAGTAGTTAGGACGTAGAATAAATGGGAATTACAGAGTCAGTGGCCAAAACAATAGTAAGAGTGATTTTTATGCTATAGCTACCCGAAAATCCTCACTTTTTTAACCTGAGCAACTGAAAAGTTCATACTTTTTCAAGACATAAAAAGCCTAAAACCAATATCAGTCAACAGGGTAAGCTCATCTTAACAATCATTGACAAATAGTATTTTTTGTGATCCTTTTGCCCTGAAAGCCTTTTAGATTAATTTAGTAACTAGAATACATTCCAATTGTTAAGCAAGAAAACCTATAATACCAATTTGATAAATGTTTGCTACAAATAGCTAGGGTATTTCTTAGAATCCAGAATTCAGAATCCAGAATTCATAATGGATATATTTAATGCAATTTTTGATGTTTTAAGCTATCTTTTTCGTCAAATAGACTTGATTCAAAAGTTTATTTATGACTCTTATTATTCGTAACATTCTTTTTTCAAAATGGTATAATATGAATATTTTGTGATATTGATAATTCCTTGAAAAGCTTGTACTGCAAGCAGCTCATAAAAACCTTTATTTGTCAATGCTTTGATATTTAATCAGCAAGCCCTAATAATTAATTATTAATAATTAATTATTAATTATTAATGATTTTTCCCTATTCCCTTTCTAAACTATAGACTTTAGCTCTTGACTCACTTTATTAAGCTTTTGAACTCCTTGTTTAGTTTGCCTTAAACCACTAGCTGTTTCTTGCGCTCCCGTATTCAATTCATTCATTGCATCTACCACTTGCGTAATAGCTAACGCTTGCTGTTTAACATTAAAAGAAATTTGCTGATTATTTAAAACTACATTATTAATTGCTTCTTTAACACCATTAAAAGCTGTCGCTGCTTGTTGAGAAATTTTTACTCCTGATTCTACATTCTCTGTACCTGCTTCTGTTGCCATAACAGTAGAATTAATTAATGTTTGAATATCAGCAACTAATGTATAAATTTTTTCTGCAGACTTTCTACTTTCATCAGCTAATTTACGAATTTCACTAGCAACAATAGTAAAACCTTTACCATGCTCTCCAGCACGAACCGCTTCTACTGCAGCATTTAGTGCTAACATATTAGTCTGATTTGCTAAGTCACTAACGAGCTGAGAAATATTACCAATTTGATTTGTTTGTTCACTTAACCGAGCAATTTTTTGAGAGATAGCTCCCACTTTTTCACTTAAAGAAGCCATACCTTTTAAACTTATATCTACTGCTTCTGTTCCCTCTTCAGCTAAACTTAAAGCCTTTTTTGCAGCTGCTACTGCCGCTGTAGCTTGTTCTGCTGTAGTTTGAGAAGAAGCACCTAATTCATCCATGGTTGTAGTAGTTTCATTTACAGAACTAGCTTGTTGAGCAGCAGTAAGTTCCTGCTGAATTATTGTGGTAGAAATTCCTGTAGAAAAATTGACTATATTTTCAGTTACCTGATTAATTTTTTTACTAATATTACCTGTAGTTTTTACTGCTACACTTATGGAAATGAAAATCAACAATATTGAACCTATACTTAGCAGCCATAATAATATAATTAAATTCTTTTGTGTTCCCTGTGTTTCCTCTTCAAGTTCTATTTTCTCCAGGGAAGAAAATTTATTACTTAGTCTTTCAAATTCATCAACAAATTCTTTACCTTTTCCAGTGTTAAATACACTTACTGCTTCATTTTGTTTGCCCTCTTTTACTAACTTTATAACTTGATTGGCAAAGAATTGAAAATCATTTTTAGTATCCCTCATTTTGTTTAAAAGCTCTTCTTGCTCTGGAGTGTTAATTAATTTTTCTATAGACTCAATAGCTATATCGAAAAGTTTTGCACCATCATTATATTCCTCAAGAAATACTTCATTTTGAACAGCTAAATAACCACGAAAACTTCTCACCATTTTTTCCCCATATAGAGTTGCCTTATTTACATCAATAACCACAGCTTGTACTTTCTCAATTTCTTTTAAAGTTCCTAATACTTTAGTAGTAGTTCCATACATGACTCCCGTTAGTCCTAGAAATAAAACTACATGGACTCCGTATCCTAACAATAAACGCGTTCTTAACTTGATATCTTCAAACATAAGTTTTTTAGTAATTATTTAATTATTTATCCTTGACAAAATTATCTTTTATGTTGCGGGTTTAATACCAATTTGAAAAAAGAATGTTACGAATAATAAGGGCAATTAAAATACTTTATAGGAGATATCTTTTGGACGAAAAAGATAAATTCAGACCTAAAAACTGCTATTAAAGCTATTCATTTTGACTCCTGACTCCTAAGAAATGTCCTAGCTATTTGTAGCAAAAATTTATCAATTTGGTATAATATCAAATCCGTTTAATTCGGTATAAAAAAAATATTCCATCTTCACCCAGAGCGGAAAGAATTCTGAGTTCTCTTCCCTTCTGAATTCTGGATTGCAGAATTGCTGAATTTTGAATTCTAATTCACTATCTTATTACACCGATGTTACCGGATTTTATATAATACCCCACAGTCAACAGGGGTGCTAAAAATTGTTTGAGGTTATAAGACACGGAGTGGCCAGTCATTGACTATCCCCATACAATTAGACCTTCTGCCTTCTGCCTTCTGCCTTCTGCCTTCTTCAAACTTCTTGTTCAACAACTAAGCCTTTCTGTGTAATAATTTTCTGAAAATTGATAATACTCATCATTTTTTCTCGGTACATCGCAGTTCCCAATAAATATTCATTGTGAATTTTATCGTGATTAATAGTCGCAGGAATTGATTTAATATCTAAAGGATCGAGATAGATAACATCAAATATTTCATCTACTCTAATACCACCAACAAAATCATCTACCTCAAAAATTAATGCTTGATTTTTGTTATTTTTGGTTTGATAAATCTTCATATTTAACAACCCACGAATATTTACTAAAGTGATAATTTCACCCCGTAAATTAATATTACCAAAAATATGCTCTGGAGTACAAGGAATAGGAGTAGCTTTGTGAACGTAAGTAAATTCTCGTACTACTTTTAAATCAATTCCAAAATATTCTTCATTTAAACCAATTACTGCTAGTGGCATCAAGTTACTAACATCTTGAATCTGAGTAGATAATCTCATTTTTTTTGCTCGTTCTTGGAAGATACCTCTTTCTTTTGATGTAGCGTTTGAGCCAAATATTAACCTTGAAAGTTGTTGATGTTCTGTACTTTTTTCTGAAGAATCTTTTTTAAGAGAAGCATCTATTTTTTGGAACTTATCTAGAGAAAATTCAGGAGCTTCTATATACTGAATTAGATTCTTACTAGATAGTAAAATAACTAATTTTTCTTCCAATTTAGCCAACCCTGTGACTAAATGCGATTTATTATGCCTATCATTTCCATAACTATATAGTTCTTTTGTTATGTCTGTTATTGGAATATTTTTGACTTCATAAACTTCATTTACAATAATGCCAATAGTAGATTGTTGCCATTCAATAACAACCACATTATCCGTTAAAGAATAATCTTTTTGCTGATATCCTAGACGAATATTTAGATCCATCAGAGGTAATATATCTCCCCTCAAATTAATCACACCAATAATAGGATCTGGAATTTCAGCGATCGCTGTTACTTCGGGCAATAAAAATATTTCTCTAACAGATAATGCTTCTATTCCATAGAAACAGTTATTATGTAAAAATATCAGATATGATTTATTTTCCATCAATTACTTATATCATGTCCGGATAATCAGTGATAAAAAAACCTTTTCCCTTCTAATCTTTTCTTTCCTTCTGCCTGCTGCCTCCAGCTCCCGCTGCCTTACCTCCTCCAAAGTGTAAGTATTCAACCGGACATGATATTAGGAGTCAACCCACCCCTCGCCCCTCCCCCTCCCAGGAGGGGAAGTCAGGAGTCAGGAGTCAGGAGTCAGGAGGGAAGAAAGAAGAAGAAAGAGGAATAGAAGGAGAAGCGTTGCATATTTGTGGGATGAATTGTATGCTTAGACAAAAAAGAAGTATTAAGGATGAGATTTACCTGTTTAAAAAAGATTCATCCCTTGATTCAGCAACGCCCATTTTCTAAATTTCTAAATATTTTATCAACTCACATACTTTAATTCCTCCTTTATACTCTACAGTAGCATCATTAGGTAATTTTTTCAGTAGTTCTAGAGCTGTATTTTTCATCTTTCTAGCTCGTGTAATATCTTGTTGTGCTTCATATATAGAACTAAGTTCTAGATAAGCAGGTATCTCTAATGGAGAAAGATAAATTATCTGCTTTAACAACATTTTTGCTTTTTTTAAATCCCCTTCTTCCTCTGCTATATTAACTAACAAATAATAAGGATATACTGATAAATAATTTACTTCTATTGCCTTATTACAGTAAAAAGTAGCAGATTTATACTGACCTAAATTTGCATATAATTGAGCAAGTAACTTATATGCCCTAAAACTTTTCGGATGTAAATTAATAAATTGCTCTGCCTTTTTAATTGCATCAACATAAGCTTTACATTCAAATAATGCTTCTGCTTCTAGTAAATTCCGGTCTGATTCAACAGAATAGTTACTATTTATTTCTTCTCGAACGTTTTTTTTTGAGCCTAGTTCAAATAATATTTTTTTATTCGTATCATAGCAAATATCGGAATTACTAGAAACACGAACGTTAGACTTTGAACTAATTAATCCAGAGTTTAGACTTTTATTTATATTTTTATTTATATATATTAAATTACCTCCAATTATTGAAAAACTATCATCAGCTAAATTCTTTTTATATTGCCAATCATGCACGCGCTGATAAACTAAAGATGCTGGAAAATTTATCGCCTGAAACTTATCAATTAGTTGACCATATAATTCAGCATGACCTGTCATTAAATACCCTCCCTTGTTCAGAGAATTATAAAATTTATTAATTACCAATAGTATAGATTTAGCCTCAAAATATACAAATACATTGCGGCATAAAATCAAATCAATATAACCAGGAAAATTATCTCTGACTAAATTTATCTTGTCAAACTTAACCCTTTTTCTAACTTGTTCTTTAAGCTTCCATTTTCCCTGAAATTTATCAAAATATTTATCTTGTACTTGCTTTTCTAGTAAACGAAACGACCAATGACTATAAATTCCTTCTCTTGCTTTCCCTAGTGCTACTTCATTAATATCCGTTCCTAAAATCAAAATATTCCAGTCTTTCCAATTAGGTATTAATTCTTGAACAATAATAGCTAAAGAATAAGGTTCTTCACCAGTCGAACATCCTGCACTCCAAATCTTTAATACTTTTTCATTAGAAACTTCTTTCGACTTAATAATTCCCGGCAAAATAACATTTTTTAATAATTCAAATTGTCCCCGGTCTCTAAAGAAATAACTTTCAGTCACACTTAACAATATTATGAAATTTTCCCATTCATTTTTGCTTGTTTTATTTTGACTTTTTAAAAGTTGATAATATTGCTCAGGCCCAGATAATTTTAGTGATTTAATCCGCACAAATATTTTATTACATAAACCATCATAATCTTGCTCTCGAATCTGCAAACCTACATAATCTGCAATCAATTGAATAAATTTTTTTAATAGAGTTCCATTCATTTTTATAGAATAATATCAAGAAGGCAGAGGGCAGAAGGCAGAAGGCAGAAGGCAGAAGGGAAAGAAAGATTCAAAGGGATGATATTTTTGCGATCGCTATATTTAAAAAATTAGTGGTGCGCCTTTTCTGGGGGTTTGTAGACACGGAGTGGCTTCTCTTGAGTATCCCCCATTATACACCTTGAGAAGCTGATAGCTGAAGTCCGCAGTTCCTCCGCAGGAGGCTAGCTGAGTGCTGAGTGCTACTTAAGTAATTAATTATTCAGTAAACACCTTCTTCCTTCTTCCTTCTTCCCTCCTCCTTCTTCTTCTACTGGATTGTTTCACCTAAAATAGTGCAGAGCGCTTTTTTTCGTCACCCCATCCCCCCATCACCCCATCCCCCCATCACCCCATCCCCCCATCACCCCATTTTCTAATGCAACATTTAAGATGAAACAGTCCACTACTATACTTTTCCATGATACCTCATCTATATTCAAGATGATTTAGGATTGATATAAATATTCATTGGTTCTTGAATAAACTTAACGTATAGATGTTTAAAAGTAGACCTAACTATGCGTGGAATTCCAAAATCAATAGGTTTCTTAATTGTGGGTAACTGCCAATTTTCTACTTCCAATTCAGCAGGTTGTAATAATGGAAAATTAACCTTCTTTAAATCAGAACAAAATCCCATTTCTCGAGCAGCTGCCACTGTTGGAACTTCTGCCGGATTTACTTTGAGAATTTCTAAAAATGTTTTATCGAGAGCAAAAACATCTGTCGAAGCCCCTAAAATACCTAATTTCCGAGGTTCTCCACCAATAGGGCCATTACCTTCGTGAGCGATAATACTATCAATAATAGTCAAATTTGGATTAATTGTTTTTGCTGTTTCTACCAGCATTTTTCCAAAACGGCGAGCATCTTTACCCGCCTCTAAATGCCACCAAGCTTTCATTTTTCCTGGGACACAACCAAATAAGTTTTTTACTCCCATTGTCATAGTTAGTTGAACATGGGATTTAAGCTTAGGTAAATTAATTATTACATCTGCAGCCATTGCTTCTTTACTTAATAGCAAATGATTAAACTCTTGACTAACTGTGTCGTAACGTTTGCCATGAAACTCAACTATTGGTAAGTCAAGTTCTTCGAGCAATGATAAATAACCATTTGCTTTTGCAACACCCAGAGCGCTACCGAAAGCTGGACTGTCGCCTAAAAAAGGTTTGCCTCCTGCTTTTTTGACAATTTTAGCTACACAATAAACTATTTCTCTTCTCGTTACACATTCTTTTGTTGGGCGAGAACCTGTGAGCAAATTTGGTTTTAGTAGGACGCGATCGCCAGGTTTGACAAAGGTATTGATTCCCCCTAATGGTTCTAAAAGTTCCTCTATAGATTTTTCTAATTCATTTATCTGATAGGAATTAGTCCTGATTAAACTGACAGTAGACATGATTTTTTTTATTGAACTTGTTTTGAGAGAATTTTGTAACCTTTTTATTATATGCCGATTTTCAAATTAGAGGTAATTATTAATTGTTAATTACTGAAGTGCCAGAAAAAATTGGACATGAGTCAGGATAGACAACTCTATGCTACTTTCACCCGTCCTTTCACAACAGAACGTAACAATCTATCAACACTGCCACGGTCTTCTTCACTGAGAGAATCATCCAATATTGCAGCCATGAGGCCATAACGGTCTGATTGAGTTAGAACACATTTGTCAGCTACAGAAACCATAATTTCGTTTATTGCGCCGGGGAGTAATTTAATTTGAGGCATGAGATTTACCCTGAACTCTACACTTTTATCATCTCTGTTTTTTGGTGTTATGGTGGTGACTTACAGTTGGAGCAAAGAGTGATTTTTCCGTATTGTGAAGAGTGAGTTATAACTTATGACAAAGTGAAATAGATAAATAACTTTCGTGACCAATATCACTATTAATTATCTATCAAAAAAATCCCTGAAAATTAATTTTCTAAGGGACCGACTGTTTCAAACAACTGACTAAGAATAATATTGAAGTAGTATACTTACTTTTCACCTTTGGTCAAAATTAGAATTCAAGATAATGGTTGTGGAATGTCTGAAGAGGTAAAAAAAGCGAATATTTAACCATCTATTTACAACTAAAGCAGTGGGGAAAGGAACAGGTTTAGGACTGTCGATCGCTCGTCAAATTGTGGAAGAAAAACATGATGGAAAATTAAGTTGTTATTCACAACTGGGTAAGGGTACTGAATTTGTGATTGAGATTCCTATTGGTATTTAAGTTCTGCTAATGATCTAATAAGTGAGTTAATTGCGTAAAGTTAATCGCTATTTTTAGTGTTAAAATTACTAACGACAATAACCAGTATAGAAAGGGCAGTACCAAACCAAATTGCTCCAGAAATAATATGAGCATAGATGAGGCAACTTTTTTGGTTTTCTGTTAGTCTAATTAGGGCTTGCTGATTAAATCTAAAAGTATTGACTGATATCAAGTCCAGTTAAGCAGTTATAGAATGGTTAAGTCTCTTGAATTCTGAATTCAGAATTCTGAATTCAGGAGAAGAAAGATCAGACAAGATGAGCGTAGTTATGGCAATTGGAGATTTTTTTTATGTCCAATTAAGCGGATTTGATATGATATTGGTTTTAGCCTTTTTGGGGCCTTTAAAAAGTGCCTTGTATCACGTCTAAAACCCTCAAAAAGTTAGTATTTTAGGCTCATAGTTGGGCAGAAAAATTATTCTTACAATTCTTACTCCTACCTCCTCTAAGTACCCCTAACTCCTGTCTCCTGTCTCCTGTCTCCTGTCTCCTACCCTCATCCATAAGACTTTTTCAGCAAACCCTAATTCATGGTTTCTGATTTTTTTTATTTAGGTAAGACAGATTAATTAGTCATAGTTTATCTCCTGATTATATTTATTGATTTATGATAAGATTTAGCCGATAGTTTAACCTTAAAATTGCATTTTCAACTATACAGCAGATTTAGCACAAATGAAGCACAAGTTTGAATGGTAAAAACCTTGTGGTGTGCGCATCTTGACCTCTAAATGTGTACTTAATAACAGCTAGAAGTGCTGTAATATGTTACTTATAGTAAGGTGATTTACTTTTTTAGTCCTTAGTTCTAAAATCAAATATTTTGATTTTGAATTTTAATTTTTATGCTAAAATATATAGCATATTTTAGCATATTTTTAATTATGTATGAAGACAAAACGCATATCCAGCTTGGAATTAGGGCGTATTATTTCCATTATTGGCGTTATCACCATTCACACTGGAGTTTTTCACAATCTCATATTAATCGACGGCCAACCCTGGATAACCAGGTTATTAAACCAAGCAAGTCGCTTTGCTGTTCCATTCTTCTTTATATTATCAGGTTACTTCATTCAACCAAAGCTAGCTGCTCAACCATTTAAGACACTGACAGATTACAGCAAACCTCTTCTCAAACTCTGGCTAATCTGGAGTGCTATTTATCTGGTAATACCTAGGAATATCGGCCAAGTTTTATATAGAGGTTATCTTATTGAGAGAATAAACTATTGGCAACGCCTAGCTAGACAACCATTAATAAAATTACTTTTTCAAGGAGGAGAGGTACATCTGTGGTTCTTACTTGCTCTAATTTGTGCCCTTGTAATTATAAGTTTTACGATCAGACTTAACGCCTGTAATTTAATTGTATTAATTGCTATAGCACTATATATCTACGGTTTGATGGCAGGTAGCTACCAACCAATATTTGGGTTGGAAGCACCGTTTAACACAAGACTTGGACCATTTTTTAGTACCTTGTTAGTTGTTTTAGGGTATGAATTCCGACGAAAAAATTTCGCCTTGCCACTTAAAACAGCACTTATAGTTATGACATTCGGAACGGTTTTACATTTTACAGAGGCTTTTTATCTGATTCAATGGGGAATGAAATTTGAGGGGCACGACTTTTTACTTGGCACCCCAATATGGGCGATGGGAATGTTCTTTACTTTACTGGCAGTTCCTCAATTTGGTGCAAATACTCGTTTAGTTGAACTGAGTAAATACACTTTGGGAATATACCTTTGCCATTATATAATCATTATTTATCTGCGTTACTTGTATGGCTTTCTGAAGATAAATGCTTGGTTTCAAGATCTGACACTTATCCCGATGACTTTTCTAGTTTCGCTGATATTCATCAAGGTTCTGAGCAAAACCCCTTTGAGAAACTTGCTCACCCGATAAACATCAAACTGCTATACATTTCAAATTTTACTTTTACAGGACTTACGCAAATTGACTTTTAAAGTAAAATCTGTAGGGGCGAATGGTATTCGCACTCGCTATAAGTAGAGTTTCTGGGTAAGTCCTGTTTTAATTTTTTTATTTATGCTCAAAAAAACCAAACCAATAATCAGCCTAATTCTCAGCTTATTTTCCCTAACTCCAACTATTGCCCCTGCGTTAGCAACGCCACCCCGTATCCCAGATCAAGAAGAAACCTGCGAAATACTCGTCATCGGCGGCGGTTTGTCAGGAGCAGCAACTGCCTACGAATCATTATTAGCAGGACGCACCGTTTGTGTCACCGAAATTACCGACTGGGTAGGCGGTCAAATTTCTTCCCAAGGCACCTCCGCTCTTGACGAACGCGGTACTCAACGCAGTCTCCTCTTTTATCCCCGTGGTTACTTAGAATTACGGGAACGTATCGAAGAAAAATACGGTAGATTAAATCCCGGTGGTTGTTGGGTAAGTGTCTCCTGTTTTATGCCCTACGATGGTCACGGTATTCTATTTCAGATGTTGCAGGATGCTGCAAAAAAAGGTGGAGGAACATTCAAATGGTTTCCCAATACTGTTGTGAAAGAGTTAGATATTTCTAATAATCAAATCAATAGAGCGATCGCTATCCAACATCAACCAGCAGCAGGCACCCCACCCATCAACACCGAACCCTTATCTCAAATTATTGAAGATGCTTACCGTTACCAAAACTCAGCGCGTTTCGACAAAACCATAATTCAGTTTGTACCCCAACCTTCCTCAGAAAAAACAGGTGGTGCAGATTGGTATGTTGTCGAAGCAACTGAAACCGGAGAAATTATTGCCCTAGCAGACGTTCCCTATCGTCTCGGTATCGATCCACAAACCTATCTTGACCCCTCATCCCCTGTTGAGACCAGAGACTCCTACTGCACTCAAGGTTTTACCTACACCTTCGCCATGGAAGCAACCGAAACGCCTCAAACCCATGTGGAACCACCCTTTTATTCTCAGTATGCTCCCTACTATAGTTATGAATTATCAAGATTAGCTAGTTTCCCCCTAGTTTTCACCTATCGTCAAATTTGGTCAGTGAAACCAGACGCACCGCAACCAGGAGACTACAAAAAACGAACAATTTTTCCCGGCGATATTTCCATGCAAAATTGGACTTGGGGTAATGACTATCGCCCTGGAAACCGCGACGACAACTTAATTTACAGTCGAAACCAACTGCAATCTACAGGCCAACTGCGATCGGGTGGTTGGATGGGTGGTTTGCGTGTGGAAACCCTCCGTCGGGGTGAGGAAAATGCTCTTGGTTATTTCCATTGGTTAGTTGAGGGAACGACTGACTCTCAGTTGGGAGCAGGGGTAAAAGAAAAGCATCCTAATAATCGTTTTTTGAGTGGGTTTGATGCACCCATGGGAACAGCTCACGGGTTGTCAAAATATCCTTATATGCGAGAGGGGCGACGTATTATTGGTCGTCGGGGAAAGACTCATCCAGAAGGTTTTGTGGTGGCAGAGGTTGATATTGCGAGAAAGAATTTTCGGGATAATTTTTATCTGCAAAATTTAGCACCGGATACATTACATTATTTGTGGGGAGCTGTTTCTGCTTTTGTACCTCCAGATGCACAAATTAACTCAATGCAAGAAATGCCTCAGCGCGCTCGGGCAACTGTTTTTCCTGATAGTGTGGGTATTGGTCATTATGCAATTGATTTTCATCCCTGCATGACCAAAAGTCCGGCAGAAGCACCCGGTAATTCTGAGCGAGCAGGCATTAGGAGAGGTCAAGGTTCTGCTTATCCTTTTCAAATTCCTTTACGGGCAATGATACCTCAGCAAATTGATAATTTGTTGGTAGCAGGGAAGACTATTGCTACGAGTTATATTGCTGCTGCTGCTTATCGGGTTCATTCTTTTGAATGGTCTGCTGGTGCTGCTGCTGGTACAACGATTGATTTTGCTTTGAATAGGGGTATTTTTCCTTATGAATTGATTGATGATATTCCTTCTAAGGAATGGGAATTGGAGGTTTTACAAGGTCGTTTAGAGGAAAATGGTAATCCAACTGCTTTTCCTGAAACTTCGATTTTTAATAATACTTGGGATGAATGGAAATAGTATTATCAGAAAAGGCAGAAGGCAGGAGGCTTTAGTTATCTAGGACAGCAGGAGGCAGAAGGGAAGAAAAGATTAGAAGGGATAAAGTTTTTTGATCGCTGATTATCCGGACATGATATTAAATGTTTATAGTGCGGGCATCTTGCCCGCGAGGGGTGTACCTCACCAAGGTGGAATCCGCTGTATATCAAATCGGAGTCAGAATTTCCTACGGAATGCTACTTGACATCCTCCCCGGCCTAAAGGCACGGGGATTCCTACTGAGCCATAGCTCCTCGGCGGGTTGACGCTTTGCTTCGCATAGCTGTCGCTAACACAGGGTGCTGCTTCCTTGGCGGTAGTCTAACGCTTCCCTCGACGTCCGCGCACGAGTTTCCGAGTGCCCCCCGGCAACTAATAATACGATAGCATATATTCAATTGACTTAACATAAAAATAAAAAGTCGCCCTACAAGGGCGAGGCTTTAAACCCAATTTTTCGGTAAACAGAATCCAGAATTCTGGAGGAGAAAGAATTTAGAAAGATGAGCGTAGTTATGGTAATTGGAGATTTTTTTTTATGTCCAATTAAACGGATTTGATATTAGTGCTTATTTCTACATTAATTTTAGTATAAAACCTCTATTTCTAGATTTATCTTTCGGTCATTAATTTTAAGAATCAAAAAAATATTTGATAATATTTATAATGATTCATGAGCCAGTTAGAATATGTTTAAACTAGCCTCACATAATTCTATTTATATATAGAACCCATTTGGCATCTCTAAAAATTTAGGTGACCGCTCCTATTACTTAACTTAAGCATATATCTTTTCGGAGAAAGATATTTCCAATCATCAAAAATAAAATCAATTATTGTAGAGCGTGTCATCAATTCTTCCCCTCCTGGGAGGGGTTAGGGGTGGGTTCCCTACTCCCTACTCCCTACTCCCTACTCCCTCTTTTCTGGAGAGAGCTAAAAGATACCAAATGGGTTCTATATGAGAAAAAATGAATATAGATCATACTTCTTCGACAATTGTTGCTGCCATATCCTGATTCAAATTAGAGGTTTTAAATAGAGAAACTAAACTAGGAACAGATGTATGAAAAACAGATGAATTATAGTTGTGCCCATATTTAGGCTTTCTAATTGCAACTGAGAATGTCTGGCTACAAGTTCTATCGATCGTCACTTGCTTAAATTTAGAATTTTTGCACTTAGTTTGTAACATTTTCCCTGTCCTAGAAAAAATAACTTTTGTTTGCTGTTAAGTATATTTGAGTATTCTCTAATTAATATAGAACTCATTTGAAATCCTCCCGACGCTGCTCTACAAGACAACACGGGGCTTCAACCAACGTTGAGATAAACATTCACAGTCTATCACAAAGTTTTATACAAATTTGACTACTCCCCGGACTTAAGTCACAGGGATTCTAAGTTGATACTACGCAACAGGATAAATCCATGTTCCTTCGTTTTTTCTTAGCTGACCTAAAGATATACTCTTTGGGGACAAGTCAAAGTGCCCCTACACAGTCGGCTTAAGTAGGGGCGATTCGCGAATCGCCCCTACTGCTTTGCGGCTTACTTTTGTGATTATATTTGCAGCCCCATTACAGTCTGCATTAATTAACCAATTATTACTACTTCTATACAAACCACGCTTTATTCTTTTTCCTGACGGTTTCCAATCATTGGGTTTTTCACCATAATTAGGAAGATTGTCACCATCTAAAAATGAAGCCATACTTGTATAGCTTTCCTCAGTTTCTATAAATATAATCCCATACTCTTCACATAATTGAGCGATTCTTTCTTTGAGTCTAGCTGTAGGAATTGGTACAAATTCTGAATTACTTTTTTTTCCTAATTTGACTTCATTCAATAATGTTAAAATGGGAATTAATTTAGGATTTTTACCTACTAAAACTTGTTGACAACAGTACATTTGAAACGGTCAGACCGAAAAGTTATTGTAAGTAATAATAGCACAGGACAACTAAAGTTGTCTAGTCTAAACGACTCCCTTGTTTTCATCCTCCGGTTAAAACACGGGGGCCTTCAACGTTGCTTTTCGGCAAAAAGATACAGCAGATTCCTTACTAATATCATGTTCGGATAATCAGTGATATCAAATCCGGTTAAACAGCCATAGAATGGTTAAGTTAGGAGGAGTCAGGAGTCAGGAGTCAGGAGTCAGGAGGAGAAAGAATTACAAAGATGAGCATAGTTATGACGATTGAAGAATTTTTTTA
>NZ_JAAHHG010000241.1 GCF_010692555.1 Okeania sp. SIO3B5
CTCGGAAACTCGTGCGCGGACGTGGAGGGAAGCATCAGACTACCGCCAAGGAAGCAGCACCCTGTGTTAGCGGCAGCTATGCGAAGCAAAGCGTCAACCCGCCGAAGAGCTACGACTCAGTAGGAATCCCCGCGCCTTTAGGCCGGGGAGGATGTCAAATACTCTTCACTTTTACTCTACAAAGTGAAAAGTTGATTTGGCTCAATCTATTCCGGACTGCTGCGCAAACTCTGTCGGTCGCTTCGGACGAAAATGCATTATAATGTGTAATATAATGTCTGGATAATCAGTGATAAAAAAAACCTTCTACCTTTTAACCTTTCTTTCCCTTCTGCCTTCTGCCTTCTGCCTTCTGCCCTCTGCCTTCCTTCCACTGAAGTATAAGTATTTAAGCGTACATGATATAAGTTCTAACAATATAAAATTCGCTAGTACAACTCTAAACATAATCATATATACGTCAAAATTGTCTAGCGAACTAAATAACTCTTTTAATCTTATCATTCCCTAGCCAAGACGGAGAGCATAATCAGTCTCAGGTACTGCAAAAATGTTATTTTCAACATCTTCTATGGAAGTCTCTGAAACTACTCCTAATATAAATCCACTATCGGACAGTCTAATTACTGTATCATCATCGAATAATTCATAAGTTAACCCTTCAGAAGGAATGAAATTAGCAACCACGATAATTCGATCGTTATCTGCGACATTAAAATCAGTAATCATGTCAGCTTGGTCTATTTCATCTATGCCATCAATAATATCAGCTCGCAGAATAAAACTATCTGCACCCAAACCACCAGTCAGGATATCAACACCATGATCCCCAACAAGAATGTCATCATCTTTGCCACCTATTAATTCATCATTACCTTTTCCACCTCTGACAAAGTCTCGACCGTCACGACCGCTAACTGTATCATTACCTTCGTTTCCACTAAGAATATCTGTAAAACTACCACCAGATATTTGATCGTTACCTGCCAAACCCATAATTGCAAAAGATGAATCAGGATCAACATTGTTCATTTCGAGAACATCAAGAGGATCATCACCCTCTGTTCCAATGATGGTTGTGAAAGAATCAACAACATCTATATCCAGTACGCTCTCACTGTCATCATTTTCAGCCACCTCAGTTGCTTCTTCTGAGTCTTCGTCTTCATCTTCATCAACAGCGCTAGCTATTTCATCATCACCCTCATCATCATCTTCACTGTCTGAATTTTCTTCTGCTTCTCCTTCTTCCCCTTCTTCCCCTTCTTCTTCTGCTTCTCCTTCAACTTCTTCATCAACAGTTTGCGCCAATTGACTGGCAAGGATAGTGTCATCTAGTACAGATGTCTCAACAATATCATCATCTGGAGCAGAATTAGCATCGCTATCGTCATTTTCAGTATCTTCATCCATAGAAAGAACATAAGATACCTTCGCTTCATTATCCGCATTAACCCAATTATTGAGTAAATCTGAGTCAGTAGTTATCTCTGAAGTTCTACTAGATATATCTCCGTCAACTACCCTAGCAACAAGAATGCGATCGCCCTCTCTCAGATCCTGAACAAAGTCAAAGCCTTCGCTCACTTCACCAAATACTGCATAACCCCCATCCAGTTGATTAGCAATATTATCTAAGGAGAAGTAAAATTGAGAAGAAGCTGTATCTAGTGCTTGAGAGCGAGCCATAGCTATTACCCCTGTTTCATGGGATAGCTCTACTGGATCGGCAACTACCTCGTTATAGACAATTTCTCCTGTTTCTGCAACTTGAATTTCCAAAGGTATTTCCCGTGGTGCCTCTGTTGCAGGGTTAACGAATTTCCCTGAACCTAAATCTTCAATTAAAAAATCTGGATCTCTGCCCTGGGGATCGCCACCTTGAACTACAAAACCTTCTACAAACCGATGGAATGCCAGAGCATCATAAAAATTTTGCTCTACCAGATCGACAAAGTTAGCCGCTGTTACTGGAGCAGCAGCAGAGTTTAGTGTAACAGTAATTTTTTCTCTCTCACCACGCTCTTCTTCATTCTCATTTTCCTCTTCTTCATTTTCATCATCATCATCTTCTTCCTGGGATACCTTTTGTACCACCATTTCTACTGTGACTTCTTGGCCTTCTAAATCAGCTAATTCTAGCTCTTCTAAATATTCTGCGGTACTTTTGTCTTCGTCCATTTGTTAATTAGCTCCTTATTTTTCCAAAATTTGATACTTTATTATATTCTATTCCATTCTTAATTTCGTTGGCCACAAAACTGCTTAGATACAGGAAAAAAGTTAATTGAAGAGAGGATAAATTTCTTTTAATTATTTTCATCGCTTCCTAAAAGATGATACTGTAATACCAAATTCAAAAAAGGAAGTTACATCTTAATTTGTGATTGATTCCTAAAAGAAAAAATTATAAATTACATAAATTATAAAATTTATACCTTTTTTTATCTTTTTTATTATGTTTTTATTTCTCTGTTTCCTGTTCCCTGTGTTCTTGCTGTAGCAATATTTTATGAAATTGGTATAACAAATAACGGGTGTTTAATGTCTGAAAAAATCAGAATAAAACTTGAAAAAAAGCATAATGTTTCGCCGAGAAGTAAAAATTCAGGTAAGAACTACGATCATAGGTTGCTGACAGCTAATAGCTAAATGTTTACAAATTGCTTGTGAAAAACAATTTTTATAATAGTTAGTTAATTTGAACTGAAAATCTTTGAAGTTATGATTCCTAACTCCTAAATCCTACTAAAATATTGCAACTTAAATAGGATTGCTATATAGCGTTTTTATCTGGAATGTGGAAACAAACTGCTATGAAAAAGGGAATAGGGAATAGGGAATATGGCATAACAAAGGGGGGGGAAAGCATTAAATAGCAATAAATACAAGGATATGATCGACTCAAAACAGCGCTTTTTTTATTATAAAAAACCTCAATCTATATTGACATCTCATTTATAAACGCTATAGCTTCAGTTAAAACTAAAATACTTAACTTTACCTAGTAATTAAGGTTTAATATCATCTCCGGATAATCAGTGATAAAAAACCTTTTTCCCTTCTAACCTTTTCTTCCCTTCTGCCTCCTGCCTCCTGCCTCCTGCCTTCGGAGCTCCAAAGTGTAAGTATTCAACCGGAAATGATATAAAGCCTATCCTTTCAAGGAGAAACAAGCAGTCGAGGGATAGCGAGGAGACCTCGCTATATTCAATCGACTAAGAGAGAAAAATTTTTCCTTTGAGTCAATCCTATCCATTTTCAAGGAGAGGCAAACCCTAATTAGGGTTTGCTGAAAAAGTATCATGGGTAAGGGTAGGAGACAGGAGACAGGAGAAACAGGGAAAGGGGGAATTTAAAGGAGGTAGTCTGAAAAATTGTCCCTCAATTTTTCTGCCATAATCATCCCAAAATACTAGCTTTTTGAGCTTTTTCCACCGAAAAGCTGGTACTTTTTTTCAACCCAAAAACGCTCAAGCCAATAGTAGTAAATACTTTGATAATTAATCAGCAAGCCCTAATTATTAATTATTAATTATTAATTATTAATTATTTAAATTATCCAATTTTCAAAGCTGCATCTCCAAAAGGCAATGCATCAGGAACAAAAACTGTAGGAAAATCTACAAAGAAACTGGCATTTCTCACTTCTTCTGCTGTCGAATTATTCACAGTACCAAGAATAATATTATCTTCCTCTGTTTCACCTTCTAATTGAATTACTGTATCACTTCCTTCTTGAGCAAAAGATAGAGAAGAAATTTGTACCGAAACACCTATTCTATCCCCTTCTGAAAAATTAAAATCTGCGATTGTATCTGCATTATCTTCTTCATTTTCAATTAATGTCAAAATAAAAGTATCTGCCCCTGCTTCACCAGCTAAATTATCCGTACCAGCATCACCAATTAAAATATCATTTCCTTCCCCACCAGTTAATAGATCGCTATCTTTACCACCGCGTAAAAAATCATCTCCTGTACCACCGAATAAAGTATCATTATCTAAGTTGCCATTGAGAATATCATTATCGGCATCACCAGATAATAAATCAAATCCTTTTCCACCCCGAAGATAATCAGAACTATCTCCTCCATCTAAACTATCATCTCCTTGATTACCATTAATTACATCATTAAGTATTGAACCTGTAATTTCATCATTTCCTTCTAATCCCAATACACCAAATACTTCTTGAGATAATTCTGTAGAAATTGAAAAAATATCGTCTCCTTCTGTTAAAACTTGAAAGAAATCAATAGATAATGGAATATTGGCACGATTAACAATATTAATAAAATTATTGAGCAGAGTACTATCAGTAATAATTTGTGAAACTCGACTAGGAACTATTCCTTGAGTAACTCTCGCAGCAGTAATACTATCGCCTAATTCTATTTCTTCTATAACATCTAACCCATCTATTACATTACCAAATATGGCAAAACGACCATCTAATACTGATAAATCATTCAGGGGAATATAAAATTGAGAAGAAGCAGAATTTAACTCCGTTGTACGAGCCATTCCAATTGCACCTACTACATTTGGTAGTTGTAATGGAGGAGAAACTATTTGATTGTAAATAATTTCTTGCCCAAGTCCTAACGGCCGAATTTCTAAAGGAATAAATCGAGTTTCATTTGTGAGTGGATCGACAAAATTACCACTTCCTAAAAGTTCCAAAGGAATATCTGGATTTCTACTGAAAGGATCTCCTGCTTGAACTAATGAAAATTGTGGTTGATTTTCGATGCGATGAAATCTAACACCATCATAAAAATTTCGTTCTACTAAATCAACAAAATTACCTCCAGTTATTGGTGCATTTATACCATCAACTTCTATAGTAACTATTTGATTGTCGATAACCATTAATACTGTTGCCGGACTTGAGATTAGTGGTAGATCTTCTTCCATTTTTCCTAATTTTATGGGTAAAGTTTTTATACAAGTTGCTTATTATATAGTAAATTTTCTTGCTTTTCTGATAAACGTTATTTTTCCTCAAAATCCGAAATATTTAGATTTGAATAACTCTCTCAAAGAAAATTTGTTCCTAAATTTATCTTTTCTTTATCCTGGTTTAATACCCTCGTTCCCTTCAGTCACTGGCACTATGCTGGAGTCAGAATTCTCTTCTGCCTTCTGCCTTCTGCCTCCTGCCCTCTGCCTTCTGCCTTCTGCCTTCTTCAAGTAAACTTATATAAAGTAGAGTTTGCATCGTAAATTATGACCACCCGTCGGAATCTAATTAGCATATTTATAGCTAGCTGTTTAGCTTTGATAACTTGGTTTAACTTTATTCCTAATACTTGGGCACTTGGAGGCAAATTACCGGAGTTAAACCAACCAGCACCAGAATTTACTTTACCCACAAATACTGGAGATGGAAAAATTTCTTTATCTGATTATCAGGGTAAGTGGATAGTGCTTTATTTTTATCCTAAAGATTTTACTTCTGGTTGTACTATTGAAGCGCGTAGGTTCCAGCAAGATTTGCCAAAATATATTTCTAGAAATGCTCAAATTCTAGGCGTTAGTGCAGATGATATAGACTCCCATGCTGAATTTTGTGATTCTGAGGGATTAAAATTTCCATTGTTAGCTGATACGGATGGCAGTGTTAGTAAAGCTTATGGTTCATGGATGAATTTTTTCTCAATGCGACATACTTTTATTATCGATCCAGATGGAATGTTAGAGGAAATTTTTCTAGGAGTAAGACCTCCTATTCATAGTCAAGAAGTTTTGGCACGTTTGGATGAGTTACAGCAGAGTTAATTAATTTAATTAAGCTAATTAACAGGACTTACCAAATAATTAATAATTAGGGTTTGCTGAATAAAGTCTTTTTGCTGGGGTAGGAGACAGGAGAAATGGGAATTTAGAGGAGATAGGAGCTAAGTTTTGTCTCTCAATTTTTCTGCCATAATCATTCCAAAATACTAGCTTTATGCAGCTCTTACCACCGAAAAACTGATACTTTTTTCAACTCTAAAACGCTCAAACCAATATCAGTCAATACTTTTATAATTAATCAGCAAACCCTAATTAAACAATTCAGCTTAAGTTAAGTAGGATGTACTAAAATACATCCACTTATACCATTTCTTAAAAACTTTTCTACATTTTATTGAGCTTTTATTATTGGAGATTTCTATTAAACATTAAAGAAGTAATGAATTATCACTACATTAAATATTTACTTGTTGTTTAATAACTCCCATATTTCCCTCAATTATACTAATTAGGCTTTGTTGATTAAATATCAAAGCATTGACTGATATTGGTAAGTGCCTTTTTTGGTCGAAAAAAGTGCAAGCTTTTCGGTCTAAATAGCTGCATAAAGCTAGTATTTTGGGACTGATTATGGCAGAAAAATCACTCTTACAATTTTTACGACTACCTCCTCTATAATTTCCATTTCTCCTGTCTCCTGTATCCTGTATCCTACCCCTAGCAACAGACTTTTTCAGCAAACCCTAATTATTTTTAGACTTGGTTGAATACCTAGCTCGTAAGCATTCAGCCGTCAGCCATCAGCTATCAGCTATTGCTTTTAGTTTATGATTAAAGCAATATTTAATTGTCTTACTACAAAAGTTGGCTCTCTTGCCTTTAAAGTCTATATTAATTTAAAAACTGTCTTATATGATAGATTCTTGTTGCTGATAGCTGAATGCTGAGTGCTGAATGCTTACCCTAGCTCTTTACATTAATAAACAATTGTTTCATAATAACAAATTATTAAATATCAAAAATATACCATTTACAATTTAGATAATCTACATAAAAAAATCTATCAAATCAATGATAAAAAAAATTTTTAATCAGAAGTTATCGTGGTACTTAGCATTACCAATAATTGTCATAAATGGTTGGGCTTTACTTCAAATATTTCAATATTTTGGTCGGATAATTACAATAGCAGTCTCTGCAACCTTACTCTCATTTCTGCTAGATTACCCAGTGTTTTTTTTGCAGAAACATAAAGTAAAACGTCCTAGAGCAGTTATTTTAGTATTCTTAGTAGCATTAGTAATTATATTAGTTTTAGGAGTTATTCTAATTCCCCTACTATTAGAACAACTTACTGGATTTATTGAAAAATTTCCTAGTTGGCTTGCATCAGGAAATCAACAATTAGAATCATTTGACCAATGGGCAGATAAACGTAAATTACCAATTAATTTAACCGTTTGGACAAATCAATTTACAGAAAATTTATATTCTCAATTGCAAGACATTACAGGAGAAATTATTAGTTTTATTGTTAATACATTAGGTAGAATTTTTGACATTTTAATCACCATCATTATCACTTTTTACTTAATGTTACATGGCGATAGTTTATGGGATGGGATATTTAATTGGTTACCTAATCACCTAGAAGTTTATGTACGCAAATCATTAAGACAAAATTTTCAAAATTACTTTATTGGTCAGGCTACATTAGCTTGTTTAATGGGTGTAGCTATGACCATAAGTTTATTAGTTCTAGGAGCTCCTTTTGGTTTATTATTTGGCATCGGAATTGCTTTAATGACTTTAATTCCTTTTGGTACAGCTTTAGGTGTAACTCTCGTAAGTTTATTGATAACTTTAGAAGATTTTTGGCTAGGTATAAAAGTTTTAATAGTAATAGTTTTAATCGAACAAGCAATTGAAAACTTTGTTGCTCCTAGAATATTAGGAGGCTTCACTGGTCTTAATCCTGTCTGGATTTTAGTCAGTTTATTAGTGGGTGCACAAGTATGGGGAGTTTTGGGTTTATTAATTGCTGTTCCCATAGCAGGTTTTGTCAAAAATACTGTTAATTACCTCCGCTACTATTCAGAATTTAATTAACTAGCTATCAGCTATCAAAATTTCAGCATTTTAGCTTAGTCATATCATGTCCGGTTGAATAGTTAGACTTTGGCGGAAGGAAGGCAGGAGGCAGGAGGCAGGAGGCAGAAGGTTTTCTCAAGAGTGTAACCTTAATTTTATACACGCTCCGATGCTACCGGACATGATATCAATCCTTTTCTTTTCAAGGGAAGGTAATAATTAATAATTAATAATTAATAATTAATTATTAATAACTGGAGAGTACAAAAAACCCTAATTAATTTTTGAATTCTACCTTCTCCTATAAAAAGAGTTTTCTATTCTGCTCTGTAGAGCTTAACTTTTCTTCCAAAGTTTGCCAATCTTCTTGTTCAAGATGTTTAATAAACTGGTCAATTTGTTCCTGAAAAGAATAGAGCGATCGTAACACCTCTCGACGATTATATTTGGCCATCATTAGTCCTAATTCAGGATTACCACCTCCCACGCGACTGGTATCACGGAAGCCAGAACTAGCGAAATCTTGTGTTAACTTGAAAACTGTAGGATTAGTCTCGCTCATACAAGCAAGAATCAAACTTGCACTGGCCATAACAGGCAAATGAGAAATCCAAGCAACAGCTCGATCATGTTCATAAGGGTCACAAAAGTAAATTTGACTCTTGAGCGACTTAGCTATTGCCTTAATTTTTTCCACAGACTCTAGAGGTGTATTTTCTGTAGGGGTCAGCACATAAGGTCTATTTTGAAATAAACCCAACTGAGCCACTTCAATTCCATTTTCTGCTTTGCCCGCCATGGGGTGTCCACCTACAAAATTAGGCCATGCGTGGGAAACCGCTTCCACGATAGGTACCTTAACCGAACCGACATCGGTTAAAATTGTAGTGGGAGAAAGAATTGGAATCAGCTGTTCTAAAGTAGGAAAAATAACGGCTATGGGAGTACAAATAAATATTACATCAGCAATAGATAGTAAAGATAGATCTAAACTGGCCTCATCAACAGCCCCAAGAGCGAGTGCCTTTTGACAAGTTTGTTCTCGACGAGATACCCCAAGAACATGATAACCTAGGGTTCTTAAATCCAATCCGATTGAGCCACCGATTAAACCTAATCCGACAATACCTATATTAATCATAATGAAATGGGGATCATACCAGACTGCGCCCTAATGATAATCGAAGAACTTCAAAAAAAATATGCTGCTGGTGAAAGAGACTTTACTGACTTCAATCTTTTTGAGGCCAATCTTAGTGGTATTAATCTCAGTGGTGCAAATCTTAGCGGAGTTAATCTCAGCGTTGCCAACCTCAGTGGGGCAAATTTAACTGATGCTAATCTGAGGAAAGCTAAACTGAATATTACTAAACTTAACGGCGCTCATCTTAGTGGCACTAACTTAAGTGATGCCGATCTTAATGTAGCTAATCTAGTTTTAGTTAATCTAAAAAAAGCTAAATTAGTTGGTGCTAAATTGATAAGAGCAGAGCTAATTAGGGCAGAATTAAGTGAAGCTAATTTCTCTTTTGCCGACTTAAGTGGAGCAAGTCTGATAGAAGCGACTCTGAGAAAAACGAATCTTAGTAGTGCCAACTTAAAGGGAGCTAACCTGCGCTTTGCTTCTCTGACAGGGGCTAACTTAATAGAAACTAACCTTCAAGGAGTAGACCTTAGTGGTGCTGACCTTAGTGGTGCTGACCTTAGTGGTGCTGAACTGAGACAAACTAATTTGACTGGTGCTAACTTGAATGGAGCTGATTTAAGTGGGGCTAATTTACGTTGGGCTAGTCTGATTGGGGCTAATCTCAAGTGGGCTAACCTTAGTGATGCCAAGCTTAGTGGTGCTGACCTAAGTAGAGCTGACTTGTCCCAGGCTAATCTTTTAAATACTAGCTTAGTTCATGCTGATTTATCAAATACTTGTTTAATTGAAGTAGATTGGATTGGAGCAGACTTAACAGGTGCAACTTTAACAGGTGCAAAAATTTATGGTGCTTCTCGCTTAGGAATTAAAACAGAAGCAGCAATTTGTGAATGGTTTGATTTGAGTGCTAATGGAGATAGAAGTAAAGTCCATTATCTCAATGCTGAAAAAATAACAAGTTTCTTTCACGAGACTCTTCCTAAAGTGAAAATTATTGTTGATGCTCCTTTAGATAGTTCTAGTCATTATGCTCTAGCAGCAACATATTATCAAATTAGTAAGTATTTACCAGAGCTAAATCAACCACCTTCTATAGAAATTAACTCTTGTCGAACAATAATATCGTTTCAAATGAAAAGCGACAAGAAATTATTTGCTACTGCTTATGCTACTATTATTGCTTTTCATGATGGTGCTAAGACCCAAGAAAAAATTAGCAATATTATGCAAATGCTTAACTCTCAAGATGCAAACTTTTTCACTCCTCAAACGACTAAAAAAATCAAGCAGCTAACTACAGCTTTCAATCAATCTATTCAACAAGTTAATCAAATTAATCAAGACAAGGAATTACTGAGGTTTTGCAAGGGAATTAAGTTTTTTCAGACTCCAACAAAAATAACGCTTCTGAATTCAAGCGCTCAAAGTTTTAATGTTTACCATCATCCTACATTTGGTAAGCAAATAATTAATAAATTTGGTAAAAATAGTGAAGAAGAAACGATCATTCAAGTACCTCAAACAGATTCATATTCTATAAATACAATTATGAATTTCCTAGATGGTTTTCATAACTTTGAAAATTAGACATCTCCAGAAAAGAGGGAACAGGGAACAGGGAACAGGGAACAGGCAAGAACAATTGATAATTTCTGGATAATAATTGATTGTCTTTTTAATTTTTGGAGATGTCTATTAGACATCTCCTCCAAAATAAGGAGTTTCATTAATGGATAATTGATAATGGATAATTGATAATTACCTCTGGTTAAAACCGAGAGGATTGAATATAAGGAAATATCCTAGCACTTTTTTTCCCCTTAAAAGGGGAGGCTTTAAACCAGAATTATTTAATTATTAATTAGTTAATTATTCGGTAAGTAAGGACATTGCATACAATGTCCCTACAGAGTAGATGGAAATTATTAGGGTTTGCTGAAAACCTACATTCTGCACGACAAAACGTAGCATAAAAATATAAGTCATGCATCGAGTGCGTAATTCTGAGGTTTCCTCAGAATGTAAGACGCACTCAAGACAGTCAAAAGTCAAAAGTCAAAAGTAAGAAATAAAGAAGTAAGAAGAAAATTATAGTGGTCAATAGGAGTCAATAATTTAACCAGTATTTATACTTAATATTTAACTGAGAATTTGACTTTTGAGAAGTAATTTATACAGTATAAATATTTACCAATAAAGGAATATTAAATACAGATTTAGGGTGAGTTAGGTGGCAATAATTATGAATAGTTAACCCAAATCTTAACTGCCTGTCGTAACTCACGGAATATACCGAATATTAAGCTAATATGCGGTCTTAATCTTTGCTTGTCTATTGACTCTCTGAAAACAACATCATTCTTAATAATGATTATCTAAAATTCAAAAGTTTTCTTCTTTAAGAATGGTTTGTTATACTTTTATATCCCTAAGATTAATATTGACTTTAAGTCTAACAGTTAACTTGATTAGACTACCTACTTTTGTTTTGCACAAATAACTAACTTAGGGTTTGCTGAAAAAGTCTTTTAGTAGGGGTAGGAGACAGGAGACAACCCACCCCTAACCCCTCCGGTGGAGGGGAAAACAGGAGACAGGAGTTAGGGGAATTATAGAGGAAGTAGGAGCTAAGTTTTGTCCCAATATTGTTCTGCCATAGTCAGCCCAAAATACTAGCTTTTTGAGCGTTTTCAACTGAAATAGGCGCACTTTTTTAGACCCTAAAAATGTTCAAACCTTTATATATCAATACTTTTATAATTAATCAGCAAGCCCTAACTTAGATAAAAAAATCATATTAAAGAGAAACATATTTAGTCAACTTAACTTAATTAACAACAGATGCCAGAAGAAATATTCAAAAGATACGAATTAGTCAAAAGATATGCACAAGGGGAAAGAAATTTTACTGACATCAACCTGACGGAAGTTAACCTCAGTAAGATGAACTTAAGTCAAAGTAATTTCAGTAATGCTATCTTATTTGTCTCTAATCTTAGTGGTGCTAATCTTAGTGAATCAAATTTTAGTAAAGCTAATCTCAATGTAGCTCGCCTTAGCAATGCTAATCTCAACAAGGCAACATTGAACCAAGCTACTTTAAATGTGGCCAATCTAGTCCGAACTAATCTGAGGGAAGCTACATTAGTTAGAGCTACATTAGTTAGAGGAGAATTAGTCAGAGTAGATATGACTCTAGCTAATCTCAACAGAGCTAATCTCAGCGGTGCTGATATGAGAGAAGCTGTCTTGACAGAAGCAAACTTTAAGCAAGCTAACCTTAGCGGTGCCAATCTTCGAGTGGCCACAATACAAGGCGCTCATCTAGAACAAGCTATTCTCCATAGTGCCGATCTAACAAAAGCAAATTTACAAGGAGCTGATTTTACCAATGCTGAATTAAGACAGGCTAACTTAAGTATGGCTAATCTCCGGAATGCTAAGTTTGATGGAGCGAATCTTAGATGGGCTACTCTTAATGGAGCTGACTTAACTAATGCTAACCTGAGTAATGCTAAACTAAGTGGGGCCAATCTTCATAAAGCAAATTTAACTAATACAAAATTAACTAATGCTAGTTTAGTTCATGCTGATTTAACTGAAGCGAATTTGATTAGAGCTGATTTAGTAGGAGTAGATTTATCAGGGGCAATTTTGACTGGAGCAAAGTTTTATGAAGTCCCCAGATTAAATATTAAAGCTGATGAAATTGTTTGTGATTGGATTGATACTAGCCCCAACGGAGATAATAGCCAAGTATATTATTTTAAATCATCAGTAGAATCTAAGAGATTTTTTAGCCAAAAATCTCCAACAGTTCAAATTATTGTTGATTCACCTTTAGACCTCAAAGCTAATGTAGCTCTCGCTACAACTTACTATCATTTGGGTAAGGATTATGATTGTGTTACTCGTCCTCCCAGTATTGAGGTTAGCTACCGAAAAACTATTTTGAATTTTAGAGCAGACAGTGATGAACTCTTATTTCTGCTAGCATTTATTTTGATTTTTCCTTTCGCTGATGCTAAAAAAGCTCAAACTAATGTGATAGAAATTGTCAAAAATATTCCTTTACAAACAATGAATACCAAAATATTAGAATTAGAAATAGGAATGGAAAAGCTTGTCAAAAAAAATCAGCGAGTTCAAACAATTATTGAGTCTGTTAGACGTAAAATTGATTTTTTTTCCAGCTCTACTCAGTTGATTTTAAATAATTCAAGCGGTCAGAGTTTAGTAGTAAGCTGTAATCCAGGCTTTGATAAAAAAAACTGTCAAAATATTAAAGAGCAAACATTTGCTTTGCCTCCTAAAAATAAGGTAGTTGACTTTATCAACAGCTTTTATTATTTGGGTTAAAGTTTGTGATCGAAGTAGAAGTCCATAGATCCCTGCGTAATTTCCTGCGATCGCAAAATCAACCTCACTGGCCTCATAATTTGACGATGGCACGTTTAGTAGCGAGGGCCTTGCGACTGGGACGTAGTGCTTTGATTCAAACAGGATCTCCGCCTGGTAGTCACAATCAACAATATCAGTTAAGCTACTTACTACCCATTTTAATGTGGCCTCAAAAAACAATATTAGTTGCTCCTGAGCAAGTACAGGAACACTTACTTAGGGTAGAAATTCCTAAGTTACTTGCAAATAATTTATACAGTAGCTCATCACTGCCCTATAAAGCAATCCAAACCTATCCACAACAAGACCCCAACTTTAATGGACTACTCTTGATAACTCCTGAAGCTTGGTTAATGAACCAATGGGAAAATGAGCAGTTTTCTCCAGGTATTCCCACAATTATAGATTGGGCAGACGAGCTAGAAACTTGGGTTCAAAATTATTTAACTACCAGTTTTTTATCTGCTGACTGGAATCAACTGATGCAAGTTTACTCCGATCAAGCTGACTTTATTCGTGAAGCTAGGATAAATTTAACGCGATCGCTCTTCCAACATCCAACAAACCCCTACAGTTGCTACTTAATTGAACAAGATGAGGAGCAGATTTTACAAAATCTCATCGAACGTTTGTCATTGACTCCAACAAACAAGGAATTACATCACAATCATTTGAATAACGATTTTTGGTTGAAGTGGCAGAGCGATGGACAACTAAGGTGGGCAGAAATTCATCGCCAGAGAGGGTCATTTTCTTTATATTGCACTCCTTGTGATTTATCTGAAGCTCTCAAGAATATTTGGACTCAACAACCTGTAGTAATTATTGGAGGAGCATTAGATTTAGAGGCCCAAGCTTCTAATTATAGAAAGATGATGGGGTTAGGGGACTTGACAAGCGTTAAATTTTCTCCTGATCGCCGCCATGAGATGATTCAACTATATCTGCCCAATGGTTTGCCCATGCCAAATACACCTAAATTTCAGGCA
>NZ_JAAHHG010000242.1 GCF_010692555.1 Okeania sp. SIO3B5
GAATAATCCAGCTTTCATCCCAGACATGATCCCTCCAAGTACAATTTGGAGAGATAACACAGCAGTGATAGCTATTCCCCACTTTTTCATCCGAAAGTTGTGATAGTATGTTGCATTCTTGACCACAAGCTAAATAGCCATGCTAAAATAGCTCCTAACCCTGTGGCAATTACAAGTTCTACAGATAATGGAGCTTGGAATTCAATACCTTGAACAAGTTTAATTGTAGTTAATTGGTTATTCTGTAAACTGAATATAACCAACGCTAAACAAATTAAAAAAATTAGCAAAAAGTTAATCAGTCTCATTATTTTTGTTTTGATTGATTTTGATAATTACCGATAATTAGGGTTTGCTGAATAAAGTCTTTTTGCTAGGGTAGGAGACAGGAGACAGGAGACAGGAGACAGGAGAAATGGCTTGGGAGCGAGGAAGTTAGGAGCTAAGTTTTGTCCCTTAATTTTTCTGCCCAACTATGCGCCTAAAATACTAACTTTTTGAGCTTTTTAGACTGAAAACCAGGTATTTTTTTCGACCCCTAAAAGGCACTTGTCTTTATATGTCAATGCTTTTAGATTTTATCAGCAAGCCCTAATTAATTTATACCAGATAAAGTATAGATTGACCAAAAAAAGCGGGTTTCAAGCCCCGTCCTTCTAGGACGGTTAACCTCAATCGCCCTTGCACAAATTAAATTGAACCTGATATACTAATAATATACGCCAGACAAGCTAGCGTCAAAACTATGATAGTATACGAATTCAAAGTCAAAGGAAAACCTCAGCAATATCAAGCCATTGATGAGGCTATCCGTACTGGCCAATTCGTGAGAAATTCATGCCTTCGCTATTGGATGGATCATCGAGGACTAGGTAGAAAAGAACTGTATCGGTATAATACCGAATTGCGTTCGATGTACCCATTCGTTCAAGATTTGAATTCCCATGCTTGTCAGGCATCTGTAGAACGGTGTTGGTCGGCTATTGCGAGGTTTTTTGACAACTGCAAGAAACATCTCCCTGGGAAAAAGGGATACCCACGATTCAAAAAACATAGTCGCTCTGTTGAATACAAGACATCGGGCTGGAAATTGCTAGACCCCAAACATATTGAATTTACCGACAAAAAAGGTATTGGTAGACTTAAACTGATTGGGACATGGGACTTGGGATTCTATCCGGTTGAGAAGATTAAGCGAGTGAGACTGGTGAGACGATCTGATGGTTATTATTGTCAGTTTTGTATCAGTGTAGATGTTCATGTTGAAACCTTACCCACTAAACGAAATGTCGGTTTAGATGTGGGCTTAAAAGAATTCTACACCGATTCAGATGGTAATACAGAGCCAAACCCCAGATTCTACAGAAAGAGCGAGAAACGGATGAAATTCTATCAGCGTCGTGTTTCTCGCAAACATAAAGGCAGTGCCAACCGCCAGCGCGCCATTAATAAACTGAGTAGAATACACCTCAAAATAAGTAGGCAACGTGAGGAACACGCCAAGAGAGTAGCGCGTTGCGTAGTCCACTCTAACGATGTGGTCGCCTATGAAGATTTGAGGATTAAGAATTTGGTGAAAAACCACTGTCTAGCCAAGTCTATTAATGATGCAGGTTGGTATCAATTCAGGAAATGGTTAGAGTATTATGGTCATAAATTTGGCAAGGTAACGGTGGCGGTTAATCCAGCATATACCAGCCAAAATTGTTCAAGTTGTGGAACAACAGTCAAGAAATCACTATCAACTCGAACTCATGTTTGTCGATGTGGATGTAAGTTAGACCGAGACCACAATGCCGCAATTAATATTCTCAATTCTGCCTTAAGTACGATGGGGCACATCGGAACTTGGATCGACGATCCTAACGCTTCGGGAGATTCTGGCGCTACTGAGGTTGGAGAAATCCTGTCTCAGCAACCAGGGTCATAGAACGAAGAATCCTCCGCGCTTCAGCCGGAGGAGTGTCAAAACAATATATTTGTAAGCAAACAGCTGTCAGCTATTAGCTATCAGCTATTAATTTTGGGGAAGGTCATTTAAGTTATCAGTACCTCTGCAATAAGGAGGCTTGACATCAGGAATATTATCTTTTTTTTCCCTTAAAAGGGGAGGCTTTAGACCAGAAATTTTAGGTAAAAGCAACCTTTGAAATTGATAGATAATAAAAAGTTACTGTCAAAGTATCCTTCCCAAACCTTATGAAGTAATTAGGGTTTGCTGAAAAAGTCTTTTTGTTGAGGTAGGAGTCAGGAGACAACCCACCCCTAGCCCCTCCCAACCCACCCCTAGCCCCTCCCAACCCACCCCTAGCCCCTCCCAACCCACCCCTAGCCCCTCCCAGGAGGGGAGGGGAAGACAGGAGAAATGGCTTGGGAGCGAGGAGGTAGGAGTAAGAATTTTCCCAAGATTGTTCTACCCAACTATGCGCCTAAAATACTAACTTTTTGAGCGTTTTAGACTGAAAAGCTTGCACTTTTGTTTACCCCAAACAGGCACTTGTCTTTATATGTCAATGCTTTTAGATTTAATCAGCAAGCCCTAATTATTTATTATTAATATAGGCAATATGTAGTAGAAAAATAAATAATATTGATTAATCTATTTTTTAATAATCCCTAAAGCGGGGAGTACTTGATATTTTAAAGCTATACCTAAATAAACAAATAAACCAATTAAGATTGCACCTATTCCTATAGGACTAGGAATCCAAAAAACCACATCTAATGAGTTAGATTCTCCTGTATTTAATTTCCAGACAATTTGCCGATCGCTTAGATAAGTTATTGCATCATTTTCAGTTGCTTCAATATTGCTAAAACCCCAAGGTGTAGTTAATTGAAACTCTAGCCCTAATAACTCACTTGGATTAACTATAACTTTACTATTAGATGTAGATAACTGCAAATCTAAATTTATACTTAATCTATTTCGCAGTGCTAAAAATAAATTGTTTTGACTTACTTCAATCTGAGATTCTAATTTAGGTAAATCTTCTGTAATATCGGCACCATAATTGTCAGATTCTTGTGCATCTATAGGTTTAAAAAATTGATTAAATTTTTCTTCTAATTCTGCACCATTATTAAAAGGAATTGTAACTAAAATTTCTTGAGAAGATATTTTTTGAGTTTTTCCTTGTAATTGACTAACTCTAGTGTCTATACTTCTTAACCATTCAGAAACTATCTTCCTACTGAAATTCTTTAACTCATCTGCTAATTTAATATGTTGCACAATTTCACCATGGTTTTGGCTCTCAAAATTTATTCCCACTTCATATTTAACGCATCCATTCAGTAGTAAAACGGCCAAAAAACTAATCAAAATAACTTTAAGCACTTTCATATCTAAACCTCCCTTGTTGCTACACCTAAATTTTGAAATACAATACATGGCAAATAATAACTATTACCAACTAATTCAGGAAAATTGCCTATATCTACCAAATTTTGAAATGCTTCAAAAATATTACCTGCCACCATTGTATTCTTAACTCTACCCGTTATTTCACCTTTTTCTACCTTATAACCTAAATCTAAATTGACAGAAAATTCTCCGGCTAATTGATTAGATTGACCAGATCCTAATACCTGGTCTACGATTAAACCTTCTTTTATATTACTAATCAATTCTCTTGGAGAAGCTTGCCCAGGACTAATACTCAAATTTACTAAACTAGGAGTTGGTTGAGATAGTCCATCTCGGAAACCATTGCCAGTGGACTTGCATCCAGCACGAGCTGCCCATTGTTGGTCCCAATAGAAACTTTTCAAAGTACCTGTTTCTATAAAAGTCTTGACCATAGTTGGGATACCTTCGTCATCAAAGGGACAAGCATAAGGTCCTATATTTGGGTCTTCAAAGAGAGTAAAACGAGGATCGAACATAGTTTCTCCCACTTTATGGGTAAGAGGGGAAGCTTTTTGTGCAACAACCTGTCCAGATAAAACAGTTTTAAATAATCTAGCGATCGCCTTTCCTACTGCTGTGGGAGTAAAAAATACAGGAAAATTTCCAGTAGTAATCTTAGCTGAATTTTCTGCCCATTGATATTTTTGGATTAATTTTTCTAGTAGTTTATTAATATCTAAAGGTAGCTCGCTTATTACATCTGAAGTAGATATTTGGAGAAAGTCTTCATTCCGAACTAAGTTACCGGAAATATTAACATTAACTAACTGATTAAACCGTTGAGCATAAACATCAGTATTAGTCAAAATTTTAATATTTTTGTTCCGAATATTAAAATCTATATTGACTAGAATATCGGGGTTATAATTATGAATCTTTTCAATAATTTCTTCACCAGAAGAAATTAATTCATTAACATTAGGTAAATTACACTCTAGTTTTGGGTAATTAAAATGGTATGAGGAAGCAAATTGAAATTGTGCAATATCGCTAACTTTTGCTGTTTGAATTGCTGCTGCAACTAAATCTTCAATTCTAGTCAAATCTGTAGAACTAGCAAAACCTAATCTACCTTGATAAATTAATCTGAGAGCTACTCCTTGTTGAGCCTTAGTTTGTAGAGACTTTAAACAGTTATTTTCAAACTTTATTGGTGTTTCCTGAGTAGACAAATAGTAAATTTCTACAGCTTCAGCTTTATTAGTTGCTAATTTAAGAATTTGCTCTACAGTAGACTCACTCATATTGACACTCTCACCGTTAAATCAAAGATTATAACGGGAGATTCTTGCGAGTGCTGACGCAAAGCTGCGCTAACCCAGATTCGTGAGCTTGGTAGCAAATCAAACAAGTTGAGTTATACCCCCGCTACTACCATCTCCACAAGCTTTCTTGCTCCGTCTTTACGCGCTCGGAAACCTCAGCGCAGGCGGTGCGCTTTTATTTAACCGTGTGCCCCACGGCTGCTAATAACTTTGATATTCCCCTGGCTGAAGCACAGGGGATTCTTAAGCAATCCAAAACAGGATTCTCAAAGGCACGATCAAACTGCCTCTACTGACTTCTTTAAGGGAAAACCTTAAAGTTGCCGCTACTTTTTTGAGGATATTAGCTGCGCCATTGCAATCGGCATTAACTAACAAACCGTTTTGAGTTTGATAGAGTCCTCGTTTAATTCGCTTGCCTGATGGCTTCCAACTTCCGGGTTTTTCACCGTATTTTGGCAAGAAGTCATCATCTAAAAAGCTAGCTTGCGAGGTATACGACTCTTCAGTTTCAATAAACTCTATGCCATATAATTCACATAACTGAATAATTCTTTCTTTGAGTTTAGCCGTGGGGATTTGTACAAACTTTTGGTTATTTTTTGCACCGATATTAATACTATCTTTTTGTCGTTTATTCCAGCCAAAAACTATTCGACCAATTCCATGTTTAAGGCAATGATTAATCACTAATCTTGCTGCTTTGTTAACAGCATCGCGCATCTGCCTATTGCGTTTTTCAGTTATCCGCGCTAATTTATTTGACCAAAATCCTTGGGGTTTATTGTCTTTAATTGTAGCTATCTGTTTGTTGTACCAACCCACCCCTATCCCCTCCCGGGAGGGGAACTAAAGGGGTGGGTGTTTACCATCAATAATAAAACTTGTCCCTACATTAGAGACACAACTTAACCAATTATCAACTCCGTGGTCTATGCCTATAACTTTGGCTTGATCTAGCTGAGGTCTATCGGCTTTTAGCTCATAAACCCATTCGACATAAAAACAGCCGTTACGAGGTAAAATTCTAATTTCTCTGATTTCTTTAAACTTAAGATTACTAGGGAAATATAAGAGAAAACTATCAACTTTAAATGCTGCTTTAACCCTTCTTCCCAGAGGTACTTTAACTTGACCATTTTCCAGCTTTAAAGCTTGCGCACGGATAAGTTATTACTCCCATTCCTCCCTTTTTGCGATATTTTGGTAGTTGAGGTTTATCAGTTAATTCTCCTTTGAGATACTTCTGAGAAAGTGCTTGATAAGACTTAAATGCTTCTGCTACACCTCTAAGAGTTTGTTGTGCTGCTTGAGAATATAAAAACTGATAATTACTATTGGACTTTAACTTCTTTTCTAAGTTGTATTTTCCCGGTATCTTGCCCAACTTAAAATACCATTGTCTAGCTAAATAAATCCCGCAATTAATGAGTTTATTTGCCGTGGTACATAAGTATTCTAAAAACGGAATAATTTCGGGAATTTTAATTAATTCTTGCTGACATCCATACATCTTTATCACCTCCTTTAATAGGATAAAATTAAAGAATAGAAAATGACAAATTTTTAAGGCGATTAAAATCGCCCGTTCGTTTTTCATCCACGCTTTAAAAAGACGTGGCTTTCAAACTATCGTCCATCTTTCGTAATTATTAAATACTCCCCTACTCCTAACTCAAGAACTTATAAAATTAAAATTCATCGTAACTTTGTGCATCGTCACGTTTAGAGCCTAATAAATCTAGTTGGTATACTCTAATTACTGGTTTAGAGCGATTTGCCCCTGTATTACGGTCTTGCCAGTAATCAAACTTTAGAGAACCTTTTACCCCTATCAAACTACCTTTACGAACATAGTCAGCAGCAATTTCTCCAGTTCTATCCCAAATTTCTAAATCAAACCAGTCTGGTTGGTCAGTCTTTCTAGAGCGACGATTTACAGCCAAAGTTAAATTGCAAACCACACTACCTGACTCAAAATATTTAACCTCTGGGTCTCTACCTGCCCTACCAACCAAAGTAACAACATTTAGACTCATAAACTATATATATTAGTAATTAAATTCTAGTCATATTAATTACAAGAGTATCTCAAGAGGATTAATTATTCAACCATCGCTCAAATCTAACACATCCTCCGGATTCTGTCCTTATCATGTAGCACTATAAAATCAGGGACAGTTAAATTTGCTTACATCGATTCTTGTATAGAACCCATTTGAGATCTATTTAAAAAGAGATGGGGAGACGGAGAGATAGGGAGATAGGGAGTTGGGGAGATAGGGAGATAGGGAGTATTTTTCAACCTTATTTCCCTTATACCTTCCCTCTACCTCCTGACTCCTGGCAAAAAACTGAATCGCCGACTAAAGATATGATCGGGGGTTCTATAGTCCTGATAGACTGAGGGTTGACTACTCTCCGGACTCAAGTCACGGGGATTCTAAGTAGATGCTACGCAACAAGATAAATCCCTGTTGATTCGTCTATAACTTAGCTGACCAAAGATATATTCTTTGGGGACAAGTCAAAGTGCCCCTACACAGTCAGCTAAGGCCAATGCCTAGCGTTCTGCTTACTTTTTGTTGATAAACAAAGCACAGGACAACTAAAGTTGTCTAGTCTAAACGACTCTCTTGTTTTCATCCCCCGGTTAAAACACGGGGGCCTTCTACGTCGCTTTTCGGTAAAAACAGAATAGAGTGCCTCAGCTATATTTATTGATAAATTATTACACAAACTTAAGATTGAATTTTGGGGGTCAAAAGTCAGTGGGTTGGATAAATCGTTTTTCTTTGTCTAGAGACATTGGAATTGACTTGGGTACTGCAAATACCCTTGTATATATATCCGGTAAAGGTATTGTTCTTCAAGAACCATCTGTGGTAGCTATTGACCAGGATCAAAAAACTTCTATAGCAGTAGGGGAAGAAGCAAAAAGGATGCTGGGGCGAACTCCAGCTAATGTAATTGCGGTAAGACCTTTACGGGATGGAGTCATTGCTGATTTTGATACAGCAGAATTAATGCTAAAGCATTTTATTAGAAAAGTTCATGAAGGAAAAACCTTGGTATCTCCAAGAATTGTAATTGGCATTCCGAGTGGAGTAACTGGTGTAGAAAGAAGAGCTGTAATGGAAGCTGCAGCTCATGCTGGTGCTAGAGAGGTACGATTAATTGATGAACCTGTTGCTGCTGCTATTGGCGCAGGGTTGCCTATGGCTGAACCCACAGGTAACATGATTGTGGACATTGGTGGAGGGACTACAGAAGTTGCTGTTCTAAGTTTACAAGGTACAGTTCTCAGTGAATCTGTCCGTGTAGCTGGAGATGAGTTGAATGATGCTATTACTCAGTATATGAAAAAAGTCCATAACTTGGTAATAGGCGAGCGGACAGCTGAAGATATCAAGATAAAATTAGGTTCAGCTTATCCGACTCAGGATGACAATGAGGCAACAATGGAAGTTAGGGGTTTACATTTATTATCAGGTTTGCCCAGAACTGTTACTATTAAATCTGCAGAGACTAGAGAAAGTATGACAGAACCTCTATCAATAATTGTAGAGGCAGTTAAGCGAACTTTGGAACGTACTCCTCCTGAATTAGCAGCGGATATTATAGATAGAGGTATTATGCTAGCTGGTGGTGGTGCTTTATTAAATGGGATAGATACTTTAATTAGCCATGAAACTGGTATTGTGACTCATATTGCAGCAGATCCACTTTCCTGTGTAGTCTTAGGTACTGGTCGTGTCTTGGAGAATTTTAAACAATTGGAAAGGGTTTTTAGTGGACAGATTCGCTAAAGTTACACCATTATATCACAAAATTATAAATAGACCGCGACTTGTTTGCGCAGCATGACCTAGGAAATGCGGCGATAAATATCAAAAATAGGGCGGTAGGGCATTCCGTCCTTAAAGCACGCGCTTGCCTGACGGGATACCGGGGCTACGAAACGAGAAGCCCACACTATAGCGTCAGCGAGCGTGTGGGAGATGTCACTTTTGTCTTTATTTATAACTGCTAACGTAAGTATTTCCTGCGGAATGCTACGCAAACAGCTAACTCGCGATCGGCTCGAGCGCAATAGAAATGAATGAAGCAAGCACTTGCTTAACTTCTACTACATTTTTAAACAAAGAATTGAAGCACAAGAATAACGAGTTTAAATTGTCCACTCAAGGTAATAAAGCTGAAGTCCGCAGTTCCTCCGGTAGGAGGCTAGCTTACCGCTGAATACTTACACTATCAAAGCATTGGCAGATAAAGGCAAGTGCCTTTTTGGAGCGAAAAAAGTGCAAGGCTTTCGGTTGCTCAGAAGTTAATGAATGTTAGCATTTTGGGCAAGAGTTAGGCAGAAAAATCAGGGGACAAATATATCCTACCTACTCTATAATTTCCATTTCTCCTGACTCCTGAGGACTGACTCCTGACTCCTGATACAGAAGTTTCTGTTTTGAATAAAAATTAATAGTAATAAAGTTTAAAGTAGTAGCAAATTTCCAGGTTTTACCAATGCAAACATTGCGTCGTCGAAGCTTAAAAATAATGAAAAGAGCTGCATTATTAATTGTAGCAATAAGTGCAGCTTTTTGGGTTAGACAAACTCAAGGGTCTTTAATTTTTGAAATTTATCATTGGGTTAGTTTACCATTTCAACCTAGTCCTGTTCAACAAGAAGTATTAGTTAATGCTCGTATAGAAGAACTAGAAATTCAATTACAAGAATTAGAGAAACAAAATAATACTCTCCAGCAACTTTTGAATTATACGAAAACTAAAAAAACAAAAGGAATAGTAGCTCCTGTAGTGGGTAGAAGTGCAGACTATTGGTGGCAAAAAGTAACTCTAGGAAGAGGTAGTAAAGATGGTATTCAAAAAAATTTTATTGTGATGGGAACTGGTGGTGTAGTAGGTAGAATAACTAGCGTTACACCCCATACTAGCCAGGTATTATTAGTGAGTGATCCTACCAGTAAAGTTGGCGCGGGAATTATTCGTAGTCGTCAGATGGGTTTTATGAAGGGTAAGGGTGGCGATCTGGCTGTCTTAGAATTTTTTAACGATCTTCCTGATGTTAAGGTTGGTGATGTTGTATCTACTTCTGCTTATAGTCAATTATTCCCGGCAGGTTTGGCTATCGGAAAAGTTGAATCTATTAATTTGAATAATAGTCCTGCTCCACAAGCTCAGGTTAAGTTATCAGCACCACTTAATACTTTGGAATGGGTGACTGTTTATCAAAATAAACAGGGTGAAACAGACAATTGACATACTCTCCGGCCTAAAGGCACGGGGATTCTCCTGAAACCAGGATTCTTGGTTCAATGAGTCCACTTAAACTAAACACCTTACGGCATCTAGTCCAGAGATGGTTCTCTCCCCAAGCGTTCGCTCTATTTCAAAAGCCTGTTCCCGTATGCCCTACGGTACAGTTCAAACCTAAAAAACTTTGGTTCTCTGATACTTGTTGCTTAGAGCTTTTCCATGTACAAGCATTCCTGTACAAAACCCCATAACTCTAGGAGTCAAGGTGCAAACGCTACAGTTAAGTAGCTATAGGTTTTTAGAGCGGTTGAATACCTTTCCGCTGTTTCCACTATAACACAAAGTCCCCCTGGAAGGGGGAGGCTTTCAACCCAATTTTCCGGTAATTTTTTTTGATGTTTATGTTTCTTTATTATTTCTTAGGAGTCAACTCACCCCCGCCCCTCCCAGGAGGGGAGCCAGGAGTTATAATGAATTGCTTTAATACCAGTTTTTAGGTCAGAAATTCTCTTTTTTATCAAAGAGACATCTCCTTCAGGTGTATTTTAATCGCACTTATTATTAGTAAAATTATTTTTTCATCCACGGTATTATTGTCTGTCTTTAATAAACCTGAAAAGCTTTTGATTATTATATTTATTACTCAAGAGAAGCTGTACTACTTTAATTGTGCAGAAAATATCTAGAAATTAGGAAATAAAGATCAAGCTTTCCAATTTTTTATAAATAATTGTCAGACAGGCATAATTCAGATTATGTAAAAAGATAAACATGAGGAATTTACACAGCAAAAACTTAGGCTCTGATTTATTTTATTTATTTCAATAAAAGCAACTTGTCTGTAAAAAATACTCTCCTTAAAGTAATTATCTGTTACCTAAAATAAAGAAAATTTATCATTGACTTGGAAAAACCCTGATAAATACCTTTGATAGCAAGTAAAAAGTATAAATTACCAAACCCACAAAACTAAAAAAAATCCGTTGGTTAAAAATTGAACGATTAACTTATACTCAACAACTTTCAAATTATTAAATTTACTTTCTTAATCCAGATGTATAATATCCGTCAGCACACTATTTTAAAATCACTAATCACTATTACTTCTGTACTACTTTGTACACTATTATTGTTCACTCGTATTCCAGGAATGGAGATTTTTGGCATAGGACCTAACTGGTTGTTAATTTGGGTGGTGGCTTGGAGTAGCCAGAGTTCAATAATAGAAGCTTTAGTAGCTGGCTTAGTTTTAGGATTAATTCAAGATGGCATTACAGCTCCCTATCCCACTCATATTATTCCTTTAGTTTTTGCAGGATTTATAACAGCATTTTTGCAGAAGCAACGCTTTATTCAGGAAGATTTTATTTCCATAGCTTTAGTAACATTTATTCTGGCTATTATTGCAGAAACTTTTATAGCAATTCAGTTAGGATTAATGGGCAATCAAACCTTTGGAGAAATTTGGGTACACCACAAACAAATTGCTTTGGGTTCTGCTGTTATTAGTAGTCTTTGGGCTCCTGTTATTTATTTTCCTCTCAGTCAATTGTGGAGACTTTAAGCCCACATTCCGCACCACAAAAATATAAGTTAAAAGTCAAAAGTCATGCATTAAGAAAAAAATTATAGTCGTCAATCGGAATCAACAATTCAGTAAGTATTTATGCTTAATATTTAAATGAGAATTTGATATCATGTCCGGCAGCATCGGAGCGTGTATAAAATTAAGTTGACAATAGAAGAAAACCTTCTGCCTCCTGCCTCCAGCTCCCGCTGCCTTCCTTCCACCAAAGTCTAATTATTCAACCGGACATGATATGACTCCTGATCGAGATAAATGAAGGTAATTTATCTAGTATAAATACTTAAGCCACCTAAGGATTTTATACTAATTTTCATGTTACAAATTGAAGTGCGGAATGTGGGTTTAAGATGACTAAGTACTAGGTTTGAAATTGAAATAAACTATATATATATCGATATAGCGCTACGCATTAAGGTGTTTGACATGAATAGAAGCTGAAACCCTTTTGTATTCCCCTATTGCCTGTTGCCTGTTACCTGTTGCCTTGCGCGTAGCGCTATATTGTTGAAATTATCAATTCAAAAAAGTAACTGTCTATGCAAAAAAGTACAGATTTTGAAAATCAGTCAGAAATCAACCGAGTCAAAGTGCTAAGTGAAGCACTACCTTACATTCAAAAATTTGCAGGTCGTAAAATAGTCGTGAAATATGGCGGTGCGGCTATGAAAGATAGTAATCTCAAAGATAAAGTAATTAGAGATATTGTACTACTATCTTGCGTGGGTATACGTCCAATTGTGGTTCATGGTGGTGGCCCAGAAATTAACTCTTGGTTGGGCAAATTAGGAATTGAACCGCAGTTTAAAGATGGTTTGCGAGTTACTGATGCGCCCACTATGGAAGTAGTAGAGATGGTATTAGTGGGAAAAGTTAATAAGGAAATTGTTTCTTTAATAAATCAAGCTGGTGGCCGTGCCGTGGGTTTGTGTGGCAAGGATGCGAACTTAATTAAAGCACGTCCTGAAGGAAGAGAGGGAATTGGTTTTGTTGGAGAAGTCAGCAACGTCAAAATAGATATTTTGCAATCCCTAGTTGATGATGGCTATATTCCCGTAGTATCTAGTGTAGCTGCAGATGAAAAAGGACAAGCTTACAATATTAATGCAGATACTGTTGCGGGTGAAATTGCTGCTGCGATGGATGCAGAAAAGTTAATTCTCCTTACAGATACAGCCGGAATTTTGGAAGACTATCATAATCCAGATACTTTAATTGTTAAGTTAGATATCCAGGAAGCTAGACAATTGATTGAAAAAGGAATTGTATCTGGTGGGATGATTCCGAAAGTAAATTGTTGTGTGCGGAGTTTAGCTCAGGGAGTTCGAGCTGCCCATATTCTTGATGGTCGAGTTCCCCATTCACTTTTACAGGAAATCTTTACAGATTCTGGAGTTGGCTCAATGATAGTAAGTAGTTTAGGACTTAATAACTTTTAACTAGGGTTTGCTGAAAAAGTCTTTTAGTAGGAGACAGGATACAGAAGACAGGAGACAGGAGACAGGAGACAGGAGACAGGAGACAGGAGGCAGGAGAAAACCCACCCCTAACCCATCCCAGGAGGGGAGAAATGGCTTGGGAGCGAGGAGGTAGAAGTAAGAATTGTTCCTTAATTTTTCTGCCCAAATCTTGACCAAAATCCGCTCCTAAATTGAACCATTACCACTTAAAACCTCGCACTTTTTGATACTTAAAAAGGCTAAAACCTTTATCTATAAAAACTTTTAGATTTAATCAGCAAGCCCTAACTAGGGAATAGAGAATAGGGATCTGGGAACAGGGGAGAAAACATTTCCCTGTCTAAGGTTTATTATCTATTAAAGTAGAATCCTCAGTTTCAGAAGCAGGAGGAATATCTGTCTAGAGATGGCTTTGATCGACATTTTTATGGATAATTTATGGATAATATATGTAGTGCGCGCTGGTATATTTACCGAAAAATTGTGGGTATGTGCCTCCCCTTTTAAGGGGATAATAAAAAAAAATTTTCATTATTAGTCAATCCTCTTCTTTTCAAGGAGAGGTAATTATTAATTATTCATTATTAATTATTCATTATTGAAACATGGCAGGAACTACCCAATAGCTAAAAGTCTGATCAAATCGGCTTTTTATTCCCCCTATTGCCTTCTGCCTTCTGCCTTCTGCCTTCTGCCTTCTTCCAGAGAAGATGATAGAGAATGCTTTGATGGCCTCCCCGTATTTTCTTTTGTTTTTGGTTTTAAATTAAATGTTTTCCAGGCTACTTTAATACCAGTAAAAATACTTTTCGTTGTAGTTTGAACTTCCTTGGTTTGTTGACGGACATTACCAAGACTTTGATCGACTTGCTTAACAATTTCTCCTGCACTCTGGACACTATCGTTAACATCATCAGTTAACTCACTAATTTCTATGCCAGTGAGACGAATTGCTTCTAAAGTTGGTGGTAGTTCGCGAGCTAGGATGTCAGCTAACTTTTCTACACTACGAGCTGCTCTTGCTAATGCCAACATTGTAGGTAAGGTGACAATTAATACAGTAGTGAGGCTCAATGCAACCAGGAAAAGGGATAATCCTAGCCAAAACAAGGGGTTGTTCACAGGTATTTTGCCTAAACAGAGGAATGTTCAACAATTGATAATGAACAATGAATAATGGATTATTAGGGTTTGCGGAAAAAGTCTTTTGGTATGGGTAGGAGACAACCCACCCCTCGCCCCTCCCAGGAGGGGAGGGGAAGACAGGAGAAATGGCTTGGGAGCGAGGGGGTATGAGTAAGAATTGTCCCAAGATTGCTCTGCCCAACTATGCGCCTAAAATACGCTCCTTTTTGAGCGTTTTA
>NZ_JAAHHG010000243.1 GCF_010692555.1 Okeania sp. SIO3B5
AGCTTAACGACGCGTACTTTGCTGAAAAATCGGCAAATTTTGACAAATTTCACTGTTTAACTATGCCCATTACTCCCGTTCTCCCGCTCATCGTTAATCTACAATACTTTGAAACAGCCCTGCCCTTGGGAAGGGGGGAGTTGGAGTTGGAAGTTGATCTCCCCCAACCTTCCTTGGGAAGGGGGGAGTTGGAGTTGCATTTGGAGACGGCGTTTTTGTATATTCGCGGATACGTTGAAAGTGTTGTTAATGATGATAATGAGCATGAGCATTATCTGGTTTTGGGAGATGGGGTGCGTATTAGTTGTTTTTGGTTGCAGAGACAGTTATGGAATTCCCTGGTGCGTCAACAGGTGATTATTCTTGATTTTCCAAATGCTGAAAATGATGTGCTGACTCAATGGGTGGAATATTTGCACCAAGAAAATAATAAGTCTCAATGTATTATTGCTTCCTCGTCGTTACAGTTTTCTCAGGAGTTGGTGAAAATTTTGGGAAATGCTCAACATGGTTTGACTGTTGCGGGGTTGGTTATTGAGTTGCAGCAACGGTTGCCTATTAAAACTTATTTGTCTGGGAATGCTATTGATATTTTGCTTCCTGGGGAGGCAACTAATACAATTTTTGATGCTAATATCTGCCCTTATAAGGGTTTGTTGGCGTTTCGTCAACAGGATGCGGAGTTCTTTTTTGGTAGGCAAAAGTTGACACAAGAAATTTTGGCAAGGTTGCGGGATAGTTCGTTTTTGGCAGTGGTTGGTGCTTCCGGTAGTGGGAAGTCTTCCGTGGTGCAAGCTGGTGTTTTGCCACAACTGGCGGCAGGGAAGCAACCGCCTGGTAAATGTTTGTGCTGTTGTTTTCGCCCTGGTAAAAATCCGATAAATGCTTTAGCTCAGGTATTGGCAACTGATGGGAAAGTTGATGAAATGGAGGTTTTTTTGCATTTAGGTGTGGAATGGTTGGTGTGGTGGTTGCGTCGTCGGGTGGAACCGATGGTGGTTTTGGTAGTGGATCAGTTTGAGGAATTATTTACTTTGACTGCTGAAAAGGAACGTTTGGAGTTTCTGAATTTGCTGTTGGGTGCTTTGCGGGAAACGTCCGATAAGTTGAAGTTAATAATAACGTTGCGGGATGATTTTATTGGTAATTGTTTGGAAGTGCCAGAGTTGGATGTTTTAGTTGAGGAGAATTTGATTTTGGTGTCGCCGAATTTGCAGGAGGAGGAATATCGAGAGGCTATAGTTAAACCTGCTGAGAAGGTGGGGTTAAAGGTTGAGTCTGGTTTGGTGGATGTTTTGTTGGATGGAGTGCAGGAAGAGTTGGGGGGTTTGCCTTTGTTGCAGTTTGTGTTGCGGGAGTTGTGGGAGAAGAGGCGGGATGGAATATTGAGTTTGCAGGTTTATCAGGAGGAAATTGGTGGTTTTAAGGAGGTGTTGGAAAATAAAGCGGAGGATGTGAGGCAGAGTTTGCATGGGGAGGAGGAAAGTTGCGCTCAGTTTATTTTTCTGGAGTTGGTGCAATTGGGTGAGGAGGGAAAGGATACTCGCCGTCGGGTGTTGAAGTCAGAGTTGTTGGGTAAGAAGTATGGGAAGGAGGTGATGGAGTCTGTGTTGCAAAAGTTGAGTGATGCGCGGTTAATTGTTGTTGGTGGGAAAGTGGAGTCTGGAGAAAAGGGGGAAAATTTGGAGGAGAATGTTGCTGAGTCTGTTGAGCAGAATTTAGAGGAATTAGAAATCACCGTAGAAGTTGCTCACGAAATCTTAATTCGTCATTGGACAACTTTACGTTGGTGGTTGGATGAAAATAGAAGTCGCCTACAACAGCAACGACACATTGAGGAGAGGGCTAAGAATTGGGTGCAACATGGGCGAGTGGGTGGTTCGTTACTACGGGATGTGGAGTTGCAGAATGCAGAGGAAGTTTATATTAAGTATGGTGATGAGTTGTCTGAGTTGACTCAAGAATTTATTGAGGCGGGGATGGCATTACGTCAACGGCAGGAAGAGGAGAAACGACTGGGTAAGCGAAGGACGATCTTGGGGTTAGTCAGTGGTTTGGTGGCAGTGTCGGTATTTGCTGTGGGGGCAGTGTGGCAGTGGCGTCGGGCTGTTGTTGGAGAAACAAATGCTAATCTCAGAGCTGAAATAGCTACATTAAAACCCCGCTTAGACTCTAGCTTAGAAGTACAGATGGAAGCGCTAAAAATAGCTAAAAAATTACAATTAACAAAGGATGAGGCTATTCAGAAACAGGGTACAAACCTACTACGAAAAATCCTTGACTTACCAGGCAGGGAAGTCAATCGTTTAGAGGGGCACAACAATGGTGTCCATGCTGTAGCATTTAGCCCGGATGGAGAATTGATAGCTTCGGGGAGTTCGGATAAGACTGTCAAACTGTGGAAAAAAGATGGCACTTTCGTTGAGACTTTACAGGGGCACAAAAGTTTTGTCTCGGCTGTAGCATTTAGCCCCGATGGAGAATTGATAGCTTCCGGGAGTTGGGATAAAACCATCAAGCTGTGGAAAAAAGATGGCACTTTCGTTGAGACTTTATCAGGGCACAATGATTTTGTCGATACTGTAGCATTTAGCCCTGATGGGGAATTGATTGCTTCGGGGAGTAGGGATAAGACAGTCAAACTGTGGAAAACAGATGGTACTTTAGTTGAGACTTTATCGGGACACAATGATAATGTCTGGGCTGTAGCATTTAGCCCGGATGGAGAATTGATAGCTTCGGGGAGTTCGGATAAGACAGTCAAACTGTGGAAAACAGATGGCACTTTAGTCGAGACTTTACAGGGGCACAATGATAATGTCAATGCTGTAGTATTTAGCCCCGATGGAGAATTGATAGCTTCGAGGAGTTGGGATAAGACAGTCAAAGTGTGGAAAAAAGATGGTACTTTCGTTGAGACTTTATCGGGATACAATGATAATGTCTGGGGTGTAGCATTTAGCCCGGATGGGAAATTGATTGCTTCGGGGAGTTGGGATAAGACAGTCAAAGTGTGGAAAAAAGATAGCACTTTAGTTGAGACTTTACAGGGGCACAATAGTGGTGTCTCTGCTGTAGCATTTAGCCCCGATGGTAAATTTATTGCTTTGGGGGGTTGGGATAAGACAGTCAAACTGTGGAAAACAGATGGGACTTTAGTTGAGACTTTACAGGGGCATAATAATCGTGTCAAAGCTGTAGCATTTAGCCCCGATAGGGAATTGATAGCTTCGGGGGGTTGGGATGGCACAGTGAAACTGTGGAAAACAGATGGCACTTTAGTTGAGACTTTACAGGGGCACAATAGTGGTGTCTCTGCTGTAGCATTTAGCCCCGATGGTAAATTTATTGCTTCGGGGAGTGATGATAACACTGTCAAAGTGTGGAAAACAGACGGCACTTTAGTTGAGACTTTACAGGGGCACAATGATAATGTCAATGCTGTAGCATTTAGCCACGATAGTAAATTGATTGCTTCAGGGAGTGATGATAATACAGTCAAACTGTGGAAAACAGATGGTACTTTAGTTGAGATTTTACAGGGGTACAATAGTGATGTCAAAGCTGTAGCATTTAGCCCCGATGGAAAACTGATTGCTTCGGGGAATGATGATAACACTGTCAAAGTGCGGAAAAAAGATGGCACTTTAGTTGAGACTTTACGGGGGCATAATAGTGGTGTCAATGCTGTAGCATTTAGCCCCGATGGTAAATTGATTGCTTCGGGGAGTTGGGATGACACTATCAAACTGTGGAAAACAGATGGCACTTTAGTTGAGACTTTATCGGGGCACAATGATTCTGTCAATGCTGTAGCATTTAGCCCCGATGGAAAATTGATTGCTTCGGGGAGTGAGGATAACACTATCAAACTGTGGAATTTTAACCGAGATGAGTTAATAAACAACGCTTGCAAGTGGATGAGCGACTACCTGAAAAATAACCCTAACTTAGAAGAAAAAGAACGATATCTTTGCGGTGAAATAGAGCCTTCTGCCACAGCTTTCTTTTTAAAAGGTGAGAAATTAGCAGCAGAGGGAAAGCTTGAGGAAGCAGTTTCTCAGTTTCAACAAGCAGTAAAACTTGACTCTAATTTCAGTTTAAATGCAGCAACAAATCTGTTACGAATTAGTAGGGAATTAATAGAAAATCAGCAAGTTGAGTCAGCTATTTCTCTATTTAAGCAAGCTCAAACATGGCAACCAGATATTGATCTTAACCCAGACACCGAGGAAATAGAAACAGATCCAGAGATGGTAGCGAAACAGTTGGCTAAGTCGAATAGGGGTGGCACACAGTGATTTGGCCACGGATATACGGATGATTTCTCTGAATAAGAAACCGGGTTTGTCTGATATCAGTTATCAGTTATAAGTCAACTTTGTAGGTTGGGTTTCCGTAAACGTCAACCCAACAAAACACAAGTATGCTGTTGGGTTGCGCTGCCGCTTAACCCAACCTACAGTATTTTTTCTAAAATTGAGCGATCGCCATAGGAAGTCAGAAGTCAGAAGTTAGAAGTCAGAAGTAATGTTATGTCGAGTTGTAATTACTTTTGTCATCAGAAATGGCAGTGGGAGCATCTTGCTCCCATACTAGGCATTCCTTGTTCGTATTTTTCAACTACTCAGAATATAGTTTTCGCAATTCATCCATTGAGGAAACCTGGGGAATTTGAGTCACAATTCTCTCTAACAATTTCACATCATTAATTGCTGAAATCTCGGATAATATCCCCATATATTCATCACCAAACTTGAGTTTGAATCCCATTTCAATTGCCAATAATAACGCCTGTTTAATTTGAGCATCCTTTTGGGATAGCTCCAGATTTTTTTCTACTGCTATTTCATCTCCTGTTTGAATCACATTCCCATCAGCATCGCACCAACGTAACCAAGTACCATTAATATTTTCAAATCTACCATTCCACAGAGTTAATCCCAGATTTACATCCGTAAACCAAGCATCATTTTTAGGAATATAAGAATTAAATTGAAGTTGAAATACTTGCAGTACAGTTTCACTTAGTTTTTGCAATGGATCGTAGACAACATAATAAGGAATTTTTAACTGCGCGTAGTCTGTTAATTTACTTCCTAATTCATTGCCAGGAGTAGGAGAAACAATTTCAATTACAACATCTGGTGGCTTACCAAATTCCCAGAATAAATAAGAACGAACATTTCTTTCCCACCATTCTTCACTGCCAATAATATTTAAGCTTAAAAACACATCCGGCACAATTCCTGAATCTCGGACATGAGAAAATAAACCCACATTCGCAGCAACAATAAAAGGAACATTTATAGGTATTTCAGCACCACTATAAAATACAGTTGTAAGTAAACGTTGTTGTTTTTCATTAATAAAACTATCCAAGGGAGTATCATCCTCCAGAATCATATTACTGGTGTCTGGATATTCATGGGGCAGAAGTGTTAATTTTTCTGACATAATTACCTCCAGATTAATTTAGGAATTGTTAATATCAGGACTTATACACAATAATAATTATAGCAATTTTTATCAGACTTATAATCAACTGGGAATAATTTTATTGATAATTCCAGCTTTTTTAAATACTTGTTCAGCAGTTAACTCTAATCCTGGAAATAAAGAATCTATCAGTAGAGTATCTCCCATATAAGTTTGTGGCGGTGCATCTGGATAAAAAACTGTAATACTCCTCGCTTTACTATCAACAACCCATACTCTTAATACACCCGCATCTAAATAATCTTTAGCTTTAGCATTCAGTTGACCATAAGTTTGACCAGGAGAAATAATTTCTATTACTAAATCTGGCGGTACGAAACAAGCAACATCTTCTTCCCAGTCTTCAGGAAAACGTTCTGCAGAAAGATACAATAATTCTGGAATAGGCATCCAATCTTTTCCTTTTCTGATTAATTTAACTGCCAATTCTGGGCAGACTTCTCCTTTTTCTTGACACCATTCATCGATTAAATATAGTAATGCACGAGTCAGTTTAGAATGAAATTTTTTGGGCGACATTTTTGCTACTGCTATTCCATCAATAAATTCATAAGTAATATCTCCTTCTCCTGGTGGCAGTTCGATAAATTCTTGTAATGTGAGTTGATTTTTTACCTGTACCATTTTTCACCTCTAATTCCAAATTTTAAAAAGATATTTACAGTATTTTTTTCTCCTAATTAATAATTAATAGTAGATTGCATTATACAGCTACAATTTACCGAAAAATTGTGGTTTAAAGCCTCCCCTTTTAAGGGGATAATAAAGAAAATTTTTCATCTCTTTGTCAATCCTCTTCTTTCAAGGAGAGGTAATTATTCATTATTCATTATTCATTATTCATTGTTGAAAGAGGTTTTTAGATTAGTGAACCACATAAAAAAAATGATAACCTTGTACGGATGTTGCATACAACTTTGTGTTCTACTCAATTAATTATTTAGTATTGGGTTTCAGAGTCTCTCTACCCAACCTACGCTTAACTCCTCTAAATATGAATAACTTTTTCCAGATATATCGACATTAATTATATAGACACCAAACCCTAATATTCCATGAAACTCAAATTATGAATAACTTTTTCCAGAGATATCGACATTAAATATAGAGACGCTCAAATCCTAATATTTCATGAAACTCAAATTATGGACAAAGATGCAAAAGTCAAACAACTATTAACAGAAATCAAAAACCAAAGGGGAGACCAAAGAAACCAAACTATTAACAGCTTACTAAATATTACTCCCAAGTTGCCAGGAATTCGTCAAGACAAACATCCAGATTATTTAGAGGCAGTTAATAACACTTTATTCTCTGTAAAACACAATATTGATAAGTTTTTCCAGGAATACAAAAAAAGATGGAGAATTGATATTAGTCAAAATTCATCCATACTGGTGCGACAGCGTTATGTGATGTGGATAAATGGATATTTAAAATATGACATTTTTGATTTATACCGCAAAAAAAATCAAGAAATTAGTCTCAATACTCCAGTAGGTGAGGAGCAAAAAGAAGATTGGATAAACTTATTAGCTAATGAAGGGTTTAATATTTCTACATCAGATGGTTTTGAGACTTATATTACCCATATACAAAATCAGAAAACTCAAAGAAAAGGTCTGATTTTAGAACTTTACATTGAGAATGATCCAGAAGGAAAATTACAGAAAATTCATCCCAAAGGATATCCAGAATGTAACGCTCAAACAATAATTCAGTATTTTTATTTGAGTAATACAGGTGACAAAGTAACAGAAAAAGAAAACTGGGTTATTGTTAACAAACAACCAGGGAAACACATTAGAAAAAATACAGCTATAACAACTCTCGCCCAACCAGAAAAGAAAAAAACTTGGGCAAATCTGGCTAAGGAACATAACATTAAATATCAAACTCTCAAAAGCTATTGGCGCAGACATTGTGAGAGTGTATTTGAGGAAATTAATCAGGATATCGAGCGGAATTTCGACAAGTACACCAAACTATTTGCACTACAAATTAAAGAAATATTAGGAGAAAAAGACAATGATTAATAAAACAGAATTACAACCAGTGATTGTCACTTTAGATGCTGAAACACATCAACAAGCTGCCAGTGTAGCATCCGAACAATCTAACCCAGAAATTGGCAAACAGACTTATTTTAATATTCTCGCTGTTAAGGCTGTTAATAATTTATTGAAATGGTTAGATTTTTCTACAGATTTACAACAGGTTAAAAGTTTAAATCCAATTCTGAGTGGAGTGTTAAATGCCACAGACTTAGTAGTAGAAAACAAGAGATTGTTTTGTATTCCAATTGTGCCTGGAGAAACTGAATTTTCCGTACCTCCTGATATACCAGAAAACATCATTGGTTTTGTGGCTGTGCAGTTCGAGCAAGTTTTAGATAAAGCCAAAGTTTTAGGATATTTTCCTGTAACAGATGTAGATAATTTACCAGAAACTATTGGTTTGGCACGGCTACAACCTCTGGATAATTTATTTGCAATTTTAGAAGAATTAAAACTGCAAAATGAGTCAGAAGTATTAGAAATTAATGTTTTAGAATTGCTCAAACAAGGAATGAATGAAATAGCTGAACAAATTGGCTGGCTATTACTCAATAAACAAACAAATTTAGCATTTGACAAGGAATTATCTACAGAAGAATTAGAAATTTCCACAGATAATTTTTTATCAAAACAACTCAAAATTGCCGGACAATATTTTATTTTGCGGGTAATTAGTCGAGTGAAAGATGGTGAAATAATCTGGCGATTTGAACTGCAAAATGTAGCTGTGGGAGGTTTAATTCCGGCAGGCTTTAAGTTGCGATTATTGACAGAGTATGGAGAAAATTTTGAAAAGAATCAAGCTGTATCTACCCATGCTGTAGAAAAGCTATATGTAGATGTAATTTTAGAGCCAGGGGAAGGTTTAATCTGGGAAATTGAGCCGATTCCTGATGATTTTAGTAGAGAAATTTTGCGGTTTTAATTTCACATCTCAATAATAGGAAAGTCAAATACTTGTAGTAGGGACGTTCCATGGAACTTCCCTACTATTTTGAATAATATTTCATCAACTTCAAAAAATATTATTACAATAATGTTAGGGCATATTAAAAGTTTAAAACTCAGACAACACCAGATTTTTCCTTCTTCCTGATTCCTTCTTCATGGGTTTGAGTCTCCATCCACTTCTTCTTTCTTTCTTCTTCAACCAGTAAATGTAAAGCTATTTGTTCTAAAGATCTGCCCTCAATTGGCTGAATAAATTTATCTAAAGGATTCAAATCAACAATATAGTTTCCTATTTTTATTCCCACTGGTTCTAAATGTTTTCCCTGGATTTCTTGATGTAATAACCCTCTATTTATTAAGGTATTTTTTAACCAAAGTACATCACTTTGATATTGAATTTCTTTACTTTTACCTCCATCTGTAATACTACCTGCTACAGTATCTTTAGTAAAAGAAATTATAGAAATTAACTTAAATAAATCACTATGTTTAATCAAAGATTGAGTTTGTTTTCGATTGGGTTTTACCCCTAAACCAATTCTGTCTATTAATTTTGCTAAAGCAGGGATAGGTATAGCGCTATTTGTATCACTAATATCTGGAGCGATTAACAAAGAATGCTGATTTAAAACAGTAGTTATACTAGGACGAATTTGATGGAAAATTCTTTCTACTTTTTCTACCTCGTGAGCATCAGCATATTTTCTGAGTTTGTCTTGCCATCCATTTTCACTCAGGAATTCTAGCAGCATAATATACTTGCAGCCTAAACTATGACCAACCCAAAAATATTTTGATTTGTCAGTATAAATATTATTTTCATAACCTAATTTTTCAGCAAGTTCTGGCATAGCTTTTGCTAAAACACTTTGTTCTTTTAATAGACTAATAGCAATAGGCCAGTGTTGGAAACTAAAGCGGAAAGGTAAAGCAATAATGCTGTATCCTTCAGCATACATTTGACTTAAGAAATAGCGATAAAAAATCGTTGGGAAACTGCCAAAAAAAGCTCCCCCGATAAATTGGATAATTCCACGAGGTTGAGGATGAAGTGCTACCCAACTGGAAGAAAGTGGTGTGAATTTTAAATTCATAGTTTTATAACAGAGAACAGTGAATAATTTAGAATTTAGAAGTCATAATTTAGAATTCAGAAGTTATTTTTGTAACGGGGAAAAATATCAGGAACAGGCAAGATGCCCATTCCACTTCCACAAAACTATTAAAATCCCAAGCGCATTTATGCAACACCGACTTTTAACTTATAACTTCCGTAAATTACTGTAGAATTAAAGTCTTGTAGCTCTATAAAATCTGACTTTTAACTTTTAACTTTTAACGTAAGCATTCAGCTATTAGCGTTTCCTACGGAATGCTCCGCAAACAGCTCTCAGCTTTTTTATGAACTATGTGGCTCGATAGACTATTAAAGTTAACTAATGTACTCTTACCCATACTTTTAATTCTTTGAAATCTCTCAATTGCTTTTTCCTCCTTTAAAATTAATAAAGCTGATAGCTAATAGCTGACTGCTGAATGCTTACCTTTTAACTTTTATTTGTAGCTCTATAAAACCTTACTTTTGACTTTTGATTTTTATCTGTAGTTCTGTAATATCATGTTCCTTTGAATACTGATAATATCTGCGGACTAAAAGCAGAAAGCAGAGAGCAGAAGGCAGAAGAGAAAGAGCAAGGTTAGAAGGCAGAAGGTTTTTTATAACTGATTATCCGCAATTCGCAGCTCCCCTGCAAGGGGAACATGATATAAAATCTGACTTTTAACTTTTAACTTTTGACTTTTATTTGTAGCTCTATAAAACCTTACTTTTGATTTTTATTTGTAGTTCTGTAATATCATGTTCGGTTGAATACTTATAATATCTGCGTACTAAAAGCAGAAGGCAGAGGGCAGAAGGCAAAAGGTTTTTTATAACTGATTATCCGCAATTCGCAGCTCCCCTGCAAGGGGAACATGATATAAAATCTGACTTTTAACTTTTAACTTTTATTTGTAGCTCTATAAAACCTTACTTTTGATTTTTATTTGTAGTTCTGTAAAATCTTACTTTTGACTTTTGACTTTTAAATTTGACTTTTATTTGTAGTTCTGTAAAATCTTACTTTTGACTTTTGACTTTTAAATTTGACTTTTATTTGTAGTTCTATAAAATCTTACTTTTGACTTTTGACTTTTGAATTTTGACTTTATAAAGATGCCAATAATTTAGCTATGGCATTACTAATAGGTTGATTTGTTTCTTGCTGATAATATGTAAATCCTGGGGAAGGATTAACCTCAAAACAGTACCACTCGCCCTCTGGAGTTTCTCGCAAATCTATGCCAGCTAAAGATAATTCCATTTCTGCCGCCATTAGTCTACATTTATTTTCTATATCTTTTGGTAAACGATAACTAAAAATTTCAGGAGCATTGGCAACTCCCGCGTAACGATAATCATCCGCAGCAGAACTAATAGCACAGGCAAATACATCTTCACCCACCACATGAACCCGATAATCCCTACCAGATATATATTGCTGAAATTGAGTTGGACAAGAAACAACATTATCCAAACGTTCCGCGTGTTCTAGTCGTAACTGAGAAACCTTACTGCGGGTACTACTGACAGATTTGTAAATTACACTGCCATGGTTTTGCCAAAACTCATGTACCGCATTAGGAGTGGTAGTAACTAAAGTATCAGGTACTTGAAACCCAAACTTACGAATTTGCTGTAATTGATACGGTTTAGAATTATTCGCTGCCATCGCTGAAAGGCGATTTAAAACTAAGGCAGAAGTCATTTCTACCCACGACAACAAAGCATTATCTACTGCAGTCGCGTGTTGCCAAGCATAACTTTCTGGCCCTGCTTCCATGATTTCTGGAAGTTTGTAAGAGTTGTGGGGACGCACATAAACTCCTGTGATTGCATTCAAGTCTATTTTGTCAGTAGGAGTGCAGATTTCTCCTGTAATTTTTTCCCCTACAGAAAGCTTAACTTCGGTTTCAAGAATTTCTCGTTGGTTGAGCAGTACATGAGGTATACCTAAATTTTGCAATTCTTTCTGTACTGCTCCTAAAGGTGAATCTCCGGGTAGTCCCCACAACAAAATTAACATTTTTTTCCTCGTTAAAAAAGTGGCCATTTCAGTTATCAGTTATCAGTTATCAGTTATCAGTTATCAGTACCTCTAGCTGAAGTGCAATAAACGTAGGTTGGGTTGACGTAGGTTAGCGCCAGCTTATCCGCTAGGATAAACCCAACCATAATCAGGCTTTGTTGGGTGTCACTTCGTTCTACCCAACCTACATTTTTAGGCGTGCCATTCTACTACTAATAGCGTTCATGCGTAAGTCCTAAAAAAGTTAAAAGTAAGACAACGCAAGGTTTTTCCTTCTGCCTCCTGCCTCCTGCCTTCTGCCTTCTGCCTCCTGCCTTCTGCCTTCTTCTATAAAATACTCCAGAATGGCAGTAGCGATCGCTGGTTGAGAAATATCTGTCCACAAATTAGCATCAATAAATTCTCCATTAGCATCAGCTTTACTAAATTGAACAGTTAATAACTCAACTCCAGCAGCATAGGCAAGACATCTAGCCTGATTTGCTAAGGTGGCATCAACTTCACCAATACAACGCTTACCAACAACAGTTACTGTTGCCGAATTTTCTGGAATTACTTCTGGCAAATTTTCCTTCCCCAGAGCAATATGTTGATGCAGAGGACGTATAGACATCCCCACTTGAGCAGCAGCATAGATCCATTGGGGCGATCGCCAATTCGATCCTAGTAGACAAGTTGGTGTCGGTTTGTTGAGCATTGGGCATTTTAGTGTATTTAACCAGGAAACCAAAAATGCTGTCATTTCAGCAGCTACATAAGAGCGATCATTGGGAACAATATGAAAAAGTTCCTCTGGAAAAACTGCAGGGAGGCGAGTTAACACACCTGTTATTTGTGCAACTTCTATAATTTTGCCTCCCACTACCGCCGTGGAATTTTTGGTATTTCCCAGATGGTGTCGCCACCCAACCACTGATAAATCTTCAGGGGTTAGTAGCGTTACACCATCAGTTGCCGAATGTTCAACAAAAAACCGAGCAGTCTTGTCATAGTTACTAGCAATAACAACAAGCACTACTCTACTCCTTTTTATCCGTTATTGACAGCAACTTCACCAACAACAGGACGCTCTTCAGAAGATATGAAAGCCTCTTGTGTTGCTAGACGTTGTCCGATGTTATCGATACTTTGAGCCATTAAAGCTAGTGTTTGTTGTACTTCATTTCCTTGGTTAGCAGTAACTGTTTCGATATTTTCTTTGGGATTTTTTTCAAATTCTTTGGCTTCTTTAATTTCCTTTATTTCTGGTTTGATTTCTTTAATATTTTTGTCAGATATAAGAGATGGTAGTTGGAATAAACTACCCCCAGTAGCAGTTGGTAGGGCATAAACCAGTTGGTCAAAGTCAGAAACAATAGGTGGGTTTTCACTGACAAATGTACCTCGGTGTTCGGGAGTTAATAAGACACTAATTTTCTCACTAGGAGGAAGCAAAAATATTTCGACAAATCCACGAATTTCGACTGTATCAACCTGTGGATTTAGAGTAGTAATATCTGGCTGTAAAATCACTAATCCTGTATCTTTGGCAGTTATTTCTACATTAAGAATGAATTTACGGGGGTCTGGGGTGGGAGTTAAATCGCCAAATACATTAACACCTGCTACATCACTAATAGTAATAGTATCAGCTAAATTTAAGTTAGGTGTTGTAGCTGTAAATTGGAGACGAAGGGTAACATTAGCGTTATTAGGATTAGCAATGGTTAAAAAGTAACCTTGGAGAACTTGACGGTCAGAATTAGGAATATTTCCTGCCGTAGGGGTGATAGGTTTTAAGAGTAGTTCAAATGTTGAAACTAGCATTGTTTGTCCTCAAAAAAAAGTAGTTTTTTTGTCATCAAATATGATTGATAACTTTGATTTTTTTGGTGTTTTTTGTTCACCTGTATCTACCTTAACTTGATAATTATTAACTGTGTAGGACAAAAACCTAAAAGTGATTTACATTTTTCTATCGGTAATGCGATCGCGTTGCCAACGTGCTAATATTTCAGCAGCAAGACGACGAATAGGCCGAGATGGTTGCCGTCTTTGTGCTGCCCATTTGTCTACTGTATCTCTAGCCACTCCTAACATTAAGGCTAAAGAATCTCTGGTTAACCCTTCTCGAATATAAAGCAATGTTAGAGGATCTATTTCCTGAGTTTCTGCTTCTATTTGTGAAATCACTATGGTTTTGGACATAAAAATTTTTGCCAAATTATAACTTATCATTTATACTACTCAGGACTTACCCAAAATTCCGGTGTTATAGCGCTGTGTGCAGGCAACAGCTCCGGAAAGCAACAACTCATCTGGGGGAATAAATTGCTGATAATATAAGACTTTTAGCTATTGGACACCTCCTGTAATTTGTAAAGCAAGCCAGCGCACATTATTAGCCGTTGTATAGACTTTCCTATAGGACACCATACAAGTTAAGTTGCTGTGTAAGTCCTGTTAGTTTTCATATTTCTGAGACTGCTATTAGGTATGCACTATGATCGCCAATAGTTAGGGTTTGCGCTCAAAAGTCTTATGGGTAAGGGTAGGAGACAGCTATACTGGAGACAGGAGACAGGAGAAATGGGAATTATAGAGGAGGCAGGAGGAAGAAGAATCAAGGAATTATTCTGCGCAACTATACGCCTAAAATGCTAATTTTTTGAACCATTACAACCATTAAGCTTGGACTTTTTTTAACTAA
>NZ_JAAHHG010000244.1 GCF_010692555.1 Okeania sp. SIO3B5
AGATAAAGGTTTTAGCATTTTTAGGTATTGAAAAAGTACATGGTTTTCAGCTCTTCATGGTCAAAAAGGAGCGCATTTTTAGCGCATAGTTGGGCAAAAAAATTCTCCCCTACTCCCCTACTCCCCTACTCCCCTACTCCCCCGCTCCCCTACTCCTTAAAAAGACTTTTTCAGCAAGCCCTAGTTAAGAGTTTGTGAAGCAAGAATCCCCTGTTATAATCTCTGATTTAATGGTGGGAATGTCAAAACCAACCAGACCAAGGACTAACTTCAAGTACACCTGTTGGACTCATCACTACTCGGAACAAAGCAACAGACTTCTGCTCGGTAATTTCAGATTTAGCAGTATTGAATAACTTGGGTAAAGGCGTTTGCTCTGCATATTGATTAGCTGGTTCATTAATAGTTTCTAATTTGGCGATCGCTCCATCCGCATTAACTGTTATGCAAAAAACTAAATCTTCATACCATACTGGTGTTTGTTGCCAACTTTGGTCTATTTTGTCATACAATTTTTGATTTAACTCTTCTAACTTAGCTTGATCGGTAATCTCTGAGGCAACAACTTCTACTACAGCAGATGAGGCAGTGGTATTCTGTAACTGCTTATTACTCAAAGCAGACATAGACCACAGTTTAATTTTTTGATCGGCACCTCCACTGGCAAGAGTTTGTCCATCAGGGCTAAATTTTACAGACCAAACAGGTTTATCATGACCTTTAAATGTTTCTAATAGTTCTTCTGTATCTACGTCCCACAGATGAATTTTTTTGTCGTAACTACTACTCGCAAGAGTCTGACTATCGGGACTAAAAGCAACAGATAAAACTGCTTTGTCATGTCCGTCTAAAGTGTATAGAAGTTGACCAGTTTCTATCTGCCATAACTTGATTTTTTGGTCTTGACTCCCACTAGCAAGAGTTTTACCATCGGGACTAAAAGCGATCGCCCAAACTGTGTTGTTATGTGCTGCTAATGAGTGGAGTTGTTTACCTGTATTCACTTGCCAAGTTTTGATTTGACCATTTTTACTGCCACTAGCAAGCATTTCTCCATCTGGACTAAAAGCTAAAGATTTGATGGGACTGGAATGTTTAAAACTCCTCTCAACGGAACCAGTTTTAAGATTCCACATTTTGATCGTGCCATCATAACTTCCGCTAGCAAGAGTCTGACCATCAACGCTAATAGCTATAGCTTTCACATCATCGGTATGACCTTCGAGAGTTTGAATGAGATTACCACTGGCAAGATGCCAAAGTTTGATGCGGTTATCCCAACTACCACTGGCGACGACTTGTCCATCTGAACTAATGGCAAGAGATTCGATGGCATCTTTGTGAGCATCTATGGTATTCAGCAACTCACCATTGCTGAAGTTCCAAATTTTAATTGTACCATCATAACCGCTGCTGGCCATGGTTTTGCCATCTGGACTGATAGCAACTGCATATACCCATCCTTTGTGTCCGGAAAGAGTCAGGGAGGGTAGAGTTGTTTTTTCTGGTTCCTGAGTATAGTTTGTAGTTGATGTTGAAAGCGATCGCCACAACCACAACCCACTAATATTTGTTATAGTAGTTGCTGCTATTATTGTGGCATATTTACCGAACATTTGTGGGATTAGCATAGATTTTAATCCTGATATTTCTTAATTTGGACAAAGTTGATATAGCAATTTCCATACTGGTGAGGTACAAAATTCTAGGTTTTAGGCAACAGACAACAGGTAACAGGGAAGAAAGATAAAAGTACCTCACTAGCCTAAGAAATGCTATGATTAATTGTTACTTTTGGTTTAATTTTCGGCTTTTATTTTTGCTGATTTTTTGTTGTGCTCTATCAGTTTTCTAGCAATAAATAAAATTGTGGTGCCAGTAATTCCGATTACTCCTAATGGGGTGATATGGCTCCAATGACCCCACATTGTGTATATGACGTGCCAGACTAAAATAAACATGGCAAAATATGTCAATTGATGTAATTTCTTCCAATTTTTCTTCATTTTTTTGATGCTCCAATTATTAGAAGTGATTGCTAGGAGCGTGAAAATAATTAAAGTTACTACTCCTGTTGCATATATGGAATATGTTTGGGAATCAAAAATATCAAAGTTTCTTTTGCTAAGTAGCAAAACTCCATGACCAAGAGCAAACAAAAAAGCAATTACACCTATTTCACGACGATACTTCAATAGAAATTTAGGCAGTTCTGTTTTTTTGGTTGCGGGAAAAACAATCCTCAAAATTGTTGGTAGTAAAGTGAGGATATAGAAGATTAATCCGAATAAACCCAAGTAGTTAGCAAATGGTGCTGTGTCTAGCATAATATCTCCTTACTTGCTTTAATTTTCTTAATACTTTTTTTTAATTATTTTGTATCATCCTTTTCACGGATTTGTCAATACTATATGTCAAAGTAAATGTTATGAAGTAATAAATAAGTTTCAGTAATGTTTTTAGCAATTATTGGTATGGAACAAAGATATCTTATTTATTATTTACCTAATCTGTATGGACGTTGCATGCAACGTCCCTGCTTTTAATCAGCTACAGCAATACTTTTGAGAATTGGTATAAATCCTGACTCCTGACCCCTGATAATATTACTTAAACAATGTCAATAAAATCATCAATAGCGATTGTGTTGTCCTCTACACCTTGTAATGTAATCGAGAGTCTTTGGGTACTAATGCGAGTGTCATTTCCTATCTGAGAAATTGTCAACTGCTCGAAGCTTAAACCATCTTCTAAACCAATGACATCTATTCCATCTTCAAAATCAGTGATAATATTGTCACCATCACCAAGTCCGAACTCAAACATATCTCCACCGAGTCCACCAGTGAGAATATCATCACCGGTCTGACCACCAATAATATCGTCTCCTAGACCACCATCAAGTAGATCGTCACCTTTGCCTCCATGAAGTAAGTCGTTACCATCTAAACTTTGGATGATATCATCACCTCTATTTCCATATATGAGATTATTTGCAGTTGTCCCGATTAAATCATCATCCTCATCTGTACCGATAGTGACATTAGGAGCGATCGCCAACTGAGTTTCTTGCCAGACACTTTCCGCTACCTGTTGCCCCAACGCTCTACCATTTAGGTCGCCATCTTCAAAGTGAATACCACCATAAAGACGAGAAATACCAGCTTCATCAGCAGCTTCACTAAAAGTTGCCCACTCCAAAGTTAAAGGTTCTTCCGGTGTTACGCCAGGTTCAAAACGAGACTCACCAGCTTGAAAAGTTATGGAAGCACCAAAATCGTCGCTACCAGTAAACAGTTGGAGTATTTCAGCAGCGGCAGCACTGAAGGTACTATGACCAGATACATATTCAGCAAAAGGAGGTGAAGGATCACTACCAGGAGTTTGATAGGTGAGAAAATCAGTAGCTAAAATTGTTTGAGTGCCTTCTCCAGGGCCAGCCCAAGCATCGATGGCAAAACCACCAAGCTCTGGATTAAATTCGCCAATTAATCCTAGTTCTCCTAGTTCCCGTACTGTTCGTACTGGACGAGCATAATCATAAAAAGTTTTAGATTCCCAAGTGGCAATTCCGGCATCAAATACTGCGTTACCCAAGTTAAAGAAGAGTTTGACATCCTCATCTAATGTGTTGTTATCTCTAGCTGAAACAAATTGCCCGAAAGTCATCCATGTTCCAGGAGGGAAGGATGTACCACCGCCATCTTCCCAAAATTCTGCAACTAACTTTTGTTCGTCTGTGAGGTTAGCACTAATTGCGATAACTTCTTCTGTTTGCTCAATGAATGCAGGGTTAATAATAGTGCCAATAATATCTGGAGTGATTTCGACAACTGAACCGTCTGCTAGGGTAATTGTGCGTGCTTCCAAGTCTACCTCACCATCTACTAGCAAGAATGGTTCTGGTGCTGTTGGTCGAAATACATCACCTGCAGCGAGACTAAAAGGTATGACATCACCCCACTGAGGAGTCAGGAATGTTTGTACTCGCTCTTCTTCACCGGGTTCAGCATCAATGGGAATTGTTTCGGGAGTCCATGATTCGATGTCAATGGGGTCTCCAATGGGATTAGTTGGTTCATAGTCACTGATGTCGGAGTAGGGAGTACCGTCACCATTGGGGTCATTTCCTAGTTGGTTGGAGCCATCGTTTCGACGGAATGTTAATAGTGCTTCGGCGGAGACGTTGCCAATGCCAGCAGGAGTAGTAGTATCAGTGGTTGTGTTGCTAGGATCGTAGCCAAGTTCAGCCATCAATTCGTTGAAAAGCTCTGTCTCAGTGGGAAATAATTCTGATAGTACTCGATAAGCAGCAAAACTCATGGCTTCAGTTTTGTTGGCATCGGTGTTTTCTGACAGAGGACGTTGTAGGTCATCTTCTAATTGAGTTCCTACTGCTAATGGATCGTAAGCACTCCAAGCATCGTAGATGGCTGTGTGTACGATCGCATAAGCACGGGAAGCAATGGTTGGGCCTGGGGAAGTATTGATAACTGCTTGTTGTACTGCTCGGTCCCATAAAACGGAAATACTTGGTGAAGAGTCATCTACTGTTACGAGTTGAGTTTCCGGATCGAGGGTGAGATTGATGTTATTATTAGTATCTTCAGAGTCGAAATTTTGCTGTTCTTCTAATAATGAGTTCATCTTTTTTGTTTGTATTTCTGATTATTGTGAGAGGGGAATTAGGAAAGCAATTATTTTGCTTGATGATGAATTTCTAGTAGTCAAGCTGTGAAATAATCAGCTCTCAGGCAAGGGATATTTTTGAGATGATGGCAAGTTAATGATTTTTTCTTAACTTCCTCTAATCTTCCTCTAATCTAAAAGCTATCGGCTTGGATTAAAATTATCTTTCTTCCCTTTACAAATAATCTTAATTCAGCTAAATTCAAAATGTGGAATAAGTGATAGTAAGTTTCACATGAAATTTTCACTAACTAGAGAAATGAATTAATTGCTAATCAATGTGAAAATCTTTTCACATTCAGCAGATAGTAAGGAATTTTCCTGAAAATATGATTCACATTTTATCCAGTAGTCAAGGTTTCTCTTAAAGTAAGCATTCAGTGGTTAGCTCTCAGCTATCAGCTTTATAGAATTAAAAGAATGTGTTTGTAGTGCGGGCATCTTGCCCGCGACTGGTGTACTGGTATGAAATACGCTTTAAGTCCAGGCACAGAAAAATAGGCATTGCTGAGGGGCAGGATAAATATAAGTGGTAAGTTAAGTGGGAGCAGGCATCCTGCCTGTCTCCATCCTGCCCAAAAATATCAGGAACGGGCAAGATGCCCATTCCACTTTCACTTTTCACTTCTACAAAACTATTAAAATAATCTCGCATTTATGCAACGCCGAAAATATATTGGCTGTAATTTTAATCTTATCAATGTTAATCTTGACTTTCTAATAGTCGTTAAGTTACCTTGATTTAAACAAGTTTAGCTAAACTTAATTTCTGTGGAAATAAGAAAGCAAATATAGCAGATTCCACTTTAATGAGGTACACCCGTCGCGGGCAAGATGCCCGCACTGGGAATATTTAATTGTTAATCTCTGTACTTCATATAGCTGGAATACTCTATATATTACTCTTTATTGAAACTAAAAAAAAAATCATTAGATATATCTGACAAAATAAAACGCATAGTTCCTATTAATTTTAATCAAATAAAAATTTATGAATAAACAAATTTTTGAACACATTTACTCTGGTTTGACAGATGATGAAGTAAAAACATTAAGTTTATTTTTAGCAGGTAATAAATATGAACAAATTGCTCAGTCAATGAAATGGGATACGTCAAATGTAGGGAAAAAATTAAAAGCGATCGCTACCAAATTTAATCTACCCAAAAATCATAGTTCATTTCGGGAATTTTTATTTGAAACATTCACCAAATATCAATCAAACTTAGTTAATCCTCAGTTAAGAGCTGACTATGGTTTTAAGACTAGCAAAATTATTCTTCCTGGTAGACCAGAAAAACCAGATTCTCCCTTTTATATAGAACGTTATCGAATTAAACGTTGTTCTATTGAGTCTGAATGTTATGAAAAAATAGAAGACCCTGGTTCGCTAGTGAGAATAAAAGCACCAAAACAAATGGGTAAAACTTCTCTATTGCGAAGGATACAAGCAAAAGCAAATAATAATAAATATATTCCGATTTATCTCAGATTTGATAGCCTAATTGAACCAGAAAATATCAGTAATATTAATAATTTTCTTAAAGCATTTAACAAAAATATCAAAAGTCGGTTTACTGATAGTCCAAGCTGGAAAATTTGGGATAATCACAATGCTAAAATATCTTGCACTCAAGAATTTGAAGCACTATTATATCATTTAGAGCAAGAGGTAGTATTACTCTTAGATGAAGTGGATGAAATTTTTAATTATCCAGAAATATCCAAAGATTTTTTTGCGATGTTAAGGAGTTGGTATGAAGAAAGCAATAACTTAGAAATTTGGGAAAATCTACGAATGATTATTGCTTATTCCACAGAATATCATGGCAAATTAAATATTTATCAATCCCCTTTTAATGTTGGCTTACCTATAGAGTTAAAAGAATTTACATTAGAACAGGTAACTCAGTTAGCGTGCTTACATCAACTTGAGTCAGAAATAGTTGCTCCTTTAATGTCAATGGTGGGAGGACATCCTTATTTAATCAGATTAGGATTGTACAAAATGTCTCAGGATGAATTAACAATTACAGAACTATTAAAATATGCTCCTACTGAAAGTGGAATTTATCAAGAACATTTAAGTAGACATTTAGAAACAATATTAGAAAAGACAAATATTAAAGCAGTTTTTCACAAAATATTACAAAGTAATTCTCCAGTACGTTTACCCAATAAAAATCGAGAATTACATCAATTAGAAGCCATGGGATTAATTACAATTAAAGGTGATGATGCTGAACCTCGTTGTCAGTTATATCGACAATATTTTCAGGAGCGGTTGGGATAAATAATTAATAATTAATAATTAATAATTAATAATTAATAATTAATAATTTCTTCAGTCCTGATATATAAACGCAATTGAACAACGCAGATAATCTTCTAATTCCTACTCCTTATATAGAATCCGGTTGAATAGTTATTGTATATTTGGGAGTGAGGGAGTGGGGGAGTTGGGGAGATTAAAGACTGGAAGTAATTATAGAATTATCAACTACTATATAACCGGGTTCTATATGGGACTTACACAACTTCGCAAGTGACGGCGATCACTGCATACCTTGGTTATTTTATGTAAAATCTCCTGGAATTTTCATCTAGTCCCAATTCTGGTCCGGAAAACACCCGAGGCAGAAGACCCTGATTCTATAGAAATAGGTAATAGAAACAACAACAAAAGAAAATATGGCACTCAATCCAGGAGACATTGCATTTGTCCAGTACAACGCTAAGAACCCAGATAACTTTAAATTTGTCGCTTTAGTTGATATACCAGGCTCGGAAGAAATTAAGTTTACCGATAATGGCTGGAAGTCAAACAATACTTTCCGCACTGGTGAGGGTATTATCACATGGACTACACCTGCGGGTGGTGTCTCGGCTGGAACTGTAGTTGAAATAACCAATACATCTGCTTCTGAGGGAACGAGATCGGGAAGTGTTGCCTTATTGATTGAGGGCGACCAAATTCTTGCTTATCAGGGAACCAATAGCTTCATCGCTGCTTTGAATAATGAAGGAACTGCAACTTGGCAATCTGATGCAACCGATACTAATACTTCCGCTTTGCCACAAGGTTTGACTATTGGTACGAATGCAGTTGCGATTAACGAAAAAGATAACGCAATATACACTGGAACTACGACAGGAGATAAAGCAACACTCTTAGCAGCTATTAACAATAGCACTAACTGGACAGGAGACGATTCGGGGAATCAAACTTTTAGTGGAACTTTTACTATTAGTGAAACAAGCCTAGCGATCGCTCCCAGTGGCGATGTCATTAAAACCGAAGGAAATTCGGGCAGTACCTCTTTCACTTTTACTGTCACTCGTTCCGGGGATACCACGGGTATAACTAATGTAGATTATGCAATTTCTGGTGATGCTAATGCCACAGACTTTGGAGGTACACTTCCTTCTGGTACAGTTAGCTTTGCTGCTGGTGAAACAACTAAAGAGATAACACTTAATATCTCTGGGGATACTAACTTTGAAACAGACGAAAACTTCACCGTTACCCTCTCAAATGCTACGGGTGGTGCAACAATTAGTACTGCTATTGCTAACGGCACAATTCAGAATGACGATACTGATACAGTCATATCTGGTCCCAACGAAACCCTGTACGACGGCACAACAGGTGTAACTCCTGATAATGCAAGTGCAACAGCTAACGGTCAGTGGTTGCAACATTTTAACGTAGTTCTGAATAACTCTGCTCCATTCATTGCACCTAACCCTTCATCCGTTCAAAGCACTATTACCAATGCAACTAAATTAGACACTACCAGCAACATTAACATCTATGCACTGTACAGCAATTACAATGACGGTGACGGTAATCCGGTAACACCACCTATAGCACCAAATGATTTAGTTAATTCTAATTTCCCAACCCTAGATAATACTCAGGGTTACATGGTCAACTTTACTATCCAAGTCAACTCAGAAACTAACAACGGTGACGACTACAACAGCGATGGTAAGCGAGATCGTGCAGGTTTTAGTGCCATAGTTGTGAGTCAGGATACAAGTAAGGCCATTGAACTTGGTTTTGAGACTGGTCGTATCTGGGCACAAGATGTTGTTGGTACAGCGACTACCGATTTGTTGCAAGCAGAAGGGATAGATATAGATACAACCCAGAAGCGAGACTATAATATTAAAGTTTTGGGGGATGCCTACACTCTGTTCGCTGATGGTTCTCCTATTCTCACTGGAAGTTTACGAGATTATACGGGAGTCAATCTGGGTAATTTGCCCAATGCTTATAAAACGGCGAATGGGATATTTTTAGGCGACCGCACAGACGATGCTGGAGCTAATGTTGATATTTATGATGTGTCGGTGACAACTGAGGATATAGAGCTAGCGATCGCTCCCACCGATGCTGAAAAAGCCGAAGGAAATTCGGGCAATACCCCTTTCACTTTTACTGTAACTCGTTCTGGGGATACCACGGGTGCAACTAATGTAGATTATGCAATTTCTGGTGATGTCGATGCTACCGACTTTGGAGGTACAGTTCCTTCTGGTACAGTTAGCTTTGCTGCTGGTGAAACAAGTAAAGAAATAACACTTAATGTCTCTGGAGATACTAACTTTGAAACAGATGAAAACTTCACTGTCACCCTCTCAAATGCTACGGGTGGCGCAACAATAATCACTGCAAGTGCTGACGGTATCATTCAGAATGATGATACTGGTATCAGTGAATTTCAACCTAATCCCACAGGTGTCGATCCTGCTAATGTAACTTTTGAACTAAGCGGAATACCCAACAGTTCCTTTAGTGGTTGGATCGTTAGCATTGATAGTGATTCAAGTAGTGGTAACATTGGTGTCATCGATAGAGCCTCATCAGTATCGGGAACTTTTGATAGTAATGGTTTGTTGATTGTCGATATTCCCGATCTGGAAAACCCTTCATTTACCGTCGCCCTTTTGTCTGATTTCACAGGAACTGTCGGCACTACGGATATTGACACTGACAATGACGGAGTAGCAGATGAGATATCAACCTTTGACAATGTTTTTGATGCTATCGGTGTACCTGATGCAGCAAGCGATGAAACATTTTTGTATGCAACGGAACTCGGTGGAACTGACTTTGTTTATACAGGTGATGAACCAAGACTTATTTTTAGAGATGCCAGCCTCGGAGAACTTTATGCTATCAACGATCCAGATGGCGACCAAGTCTTTGATATCACCGGGACTGACGTAACACCAGGTATTTTTGATAGCGATCCAACTGTAGGTACTGATACCTTTGGTTATATTAATCCTAGTAATGCAATAACCCTAGCGATCGCTCCCACCGATGCTACTAAAGCTGAAGGAGATTCAGGCAATACATCTTTCACCTTTACCGTCACTCGTTCTGGCAATACAACAGGTGCAACTGATGTAGATTATGTAATTTCCGGCGATACTGATGCCACAGACTTTGGAGGTACAGTCCCTTCTGGTACAGTTAGCTTTGCTGCTGGTGAAAAAAACAAGACAATTACAGTTGATGTCTCTGGCGATACTGACGACTCAGAAACAGATGAAAACTTCACTGTCACCCTCTCAAATCCCACTGGTGGAGCCACAATAACCACTGCAACTGCTAGTGGCACAATTCAGGATGATGATAACAACAAGGCTCCAGTTACTACCCTTCCTGCTAGCCCCACCTTCAGCGAAGACAGCACCAACAATACTATTTCCGGGATTTCTATTGCCGATATCAATGACGACAATCAAACTGTTACTATCACCGTCACTAATGGCACCATTTCCCTCAACGGCACGAGCGGACTAGCCTTTACTACAGGCGATGGCACGGATGACAACAACCTCGCCTTTAGCGGGACGCTAACCAATATCAACAACGCCCTTAATAACCTCACCTTTACCCCCACGGCTGATTTTAACGGTTCGGCTTCCCTCCAACTTCAAACGGAAGATAGCAACGGTGGCACGGATGACGATACTCTCTCTATTACTGTCAACAATGCTCCCGAAGTCAATAGCATCAAACGCAAAACCCCTGCCAGTACTACTACTAATGCTAATAGCGTTGTTTTTGAAGTCAACTTCTCGGAAACGGTCAACAACATTGATACCGGGGACTTCGCCCTCAACGCCACAGGAGTTACCGGGACGATCGCCTCAGTATCTGCCGCTAGCGGTACAACTGTCGATGTGACAGTAAACAGCATCTCTGGGAATGGCACGTTGGGTCTGAACCTGGTAGATAACGACAGCATCACCAATAGCAATAGCGTTCCCTTGGGGGGTGTAGGGATATCTAGTAGCGGAGATGGTAGCTTTACGGGACAAACCTACAGCCTGGATAATACAACTCCCAGCATCAGTTCTTTCAGCCGACTTTCTCCAGCTACCAACCCCACCAACGCCGATACATTAATCTTCCGCGCCACCTTCTCCGAAGACTTGCAGAACGTGGATTATGCGGACTTTGCCGTTAATGGCAGCACTACCGCCACAGTTACCAATGTCAGCACGGTTAGCGCTTCGGTTTATGACATCACGGTATCTGGGGGCGACTTAGCTAGCTTTAATGGTGTAGTAGGACTGGACTTGGCTGCCGGAGTTGATATTACCGATAATGTAGGTAATGCCTTACCAGGAAGCGAACCGACGACAGATGAAACCTACAGCCTGGATAACACAACTCCCAGCATTAGTTCTTTCAGCCGACTTTCTCCAGCGTCCAACCCCACCAACGCCGATACTCTGGTTTTCTTAGCCACCTTTAGCGAAGACGTACAGAATGTAGGTACGGCAGACTTTGCGGTTTCTGGTGGTAGCACAGCTACAGTTACCAATGTTAATCAAACCAGCGCCTCCACTTACTCCTTGACAGTATCGGGTGGGGACTTAGCTAGCTTTAATGGTGTGGTAGGACTAGACTTGGCTGCCGGACAAGATATTGCAGATAATGCAGGTAATTCCTTACCAGGAAGCGAACCGACTACAGATGAAACTTACAGTCTGGACAATACTGCTCCCACCGTCACGATCGAGCAAGCTGTAGGTCAAGCCGATCCCACCATGTTCTCTCCCATCAACTATACCGTCACCTTCAGCGAAACCGTCACTGATTTTGCAACTGGAGATGTGACTCTCGGTGGTACAGCGGGAGCCACTACTGCCCTCATCACGGGAAGTGGCACGACGTACAATGTTGCCGTTAGTGGCATGAGTGGGTCGGGGACTGTCCTCGCGAGTTTGGGGGCAGGAGTAGCGACTGACACCGCAGGTAATACCAGTGCCGTCAGTACCAGCAGTGACAATTCCGTCAACTTTCTCATTCCTCCCACGTTAGACCTCAATGGTGGCGCAGCGGGCATCAATTACAGCGCCAGCTTTACGTCTGGTGGTGGCGCGGTGGATATTGTCGATAGCGCCAACCTTAGCGTTACGGATGATGGAGCAAATCTGATCGGCGCAACGGTAAGCATCACCAACTTGTTCGATGGTACAAATGAAGTACTGAGCATCGATACCTCGGGCACAAGCATTTCATTCAGTTACGATTCCGCGACTGGTATTCTGAATTTAGCGGGGAACGATACGGTCGCCAACTATCAGCAGGTTCTGCGGACGATCGAATACAACAACGCCGCCACTTCGCCCAATGATGCAGATCGCATTATCGAGTTCATCGTCAATGACGGCAGCGCTGATAGCACAACGGCAACCACGACACTGGATATCATTCCCGTCCCGAATATCGCCCTTTCCTCAACGGCCATCCCCGCAGCCAGTGTTCTACAAGGCACAACGAACCATCCTCTCTATCAGCTCAACTTAGGTGTCACCACTGTCAACGCCGAGCTAACTGGCGCAACCTTCACTACCGCCGGAACTTATACCACTTCCGACATCGTTGCCAATAGCTTTGAACTCTTCTACTCCACCGACACCACTTTCGACGCAGGCGATACCTCCCTGGGAACCAAAGCCGTCGTCACCTCTGGGAATACCCTCGACTTTACTGGGCTTTCCCAGACTATCAACAGTGGCACAACGGGCACATTGTTCCTGGTCGCCGATATCGCCACTGGAGTCACCGATGGCAACACGCTTAACATCATGGCTCCCACTCTGAACGATATTACCTTCACTTCTGGCAACAAGACTGGCACACCCACCGCCGCGGGTACGCAAACCTTCGACGCAGTTCCTACCATCGCCTCAATCACCTCAAGCACAGCAAATGGCCCTTACAAGACTGGTGAGATCATCAATGTCACCGTTAACTTTTCAGAAAACGTCACGTTGGGTGGTGGCAATTTAACGATCGCTCTTGACACGGGTGGCACAGTTAGCATCAGCCCCTTTGCCTCCAATACGGCATCAGGAAGCTACACGGTTGGTGCTGGCGAGAACAGCAGCGATTTGAACTCGAATTCGCCCTTGGTACTGGCCGGGGGAGCAACGCTCCAAGACGCTACTGGAAATAATGTTACTTTGACGGTTCCGGACGGACAGTCGTTGGCGGACAACAAGGACATCGTCATTGACACCACCATTCCTGCTGCTCCCAGCGTGCCAGATATGACTGATGTCACGGATACTGGCAGTTCCAATTCTGACAATATCACCAACGACACGACTCCCACCTTTACCGGAACGGCTGAGGCCAACAGCACCGTTGAACTCTTCAATGGCGCAACCTCCCTCGGCACAACCACCGCTGATGTTTCGGGGGACTGGACAATCATCGCCAGCAGTGCCCTTGTGAATGGCACTCATACAATTACGGCGACGACTACTGATGCAGCAGGCAACACGAGTGTCGCATCGAGTGGTTTGCAAATCGTGATCGTCACAGCCACACCGACAGTTACCCTGAGTGCATCCGTTTCTCCCCTAGCAGAAAATGGTGGCATTGGCACGGTTACGGCGACGCTATCGGGTATCGCGGTTGATCCGGTAACAGTGGTTCTCGGTTTTACAGGAACAGCAACTGGAGGCGGGACTGACTACACTGCAAGTGGAACGCAGATTGTCATTCCTACTGGAATGACAACGGGGAATATCACTGTAACAGGCAATGACGATGCGTTAGATGAAGTAGATGAAACTGTCATTGTCGATATTACTGGCGTTACCAACGGCACGGAAAGTGGGATACAGCAAGAAACTCTGACTATTACTGATGATGACGCACCACCAACTCCAGAGCCTACTCCGGAACCAACTCCCGAGCCAACGCCGGAACCAACGCCCGAGCCTACTCCGGAACCAACTCCCGAGCCAACGCCGGAACCAACGCCCGAGCCTACTCCAGAACCAACGCCCGAGCCTACTCCAGAACCAACTCCAGAACCAACTCCGGAACCAACTCCAGAGCCTACTCCGGAACCAACTCCAGAACCAACTCCAGAACCAACTCCAGAACCAACTCCAGAACCAACGCCCGAGCCAACGCCAGAACCAACTCCAGAACCAACGCCCGAGCCAACTCCAGAACCTGCTCCAGAACCAACGCCCGAGCCAACGCCCGAGCCAACGCCAGAACCAACTCCAGAGCCTACTCCAGAGCCAACGCTAGAA
>NZ_JAAHHG010000245.1:0-7984 GCF_010692555.1 Okeania sp. SIO3B5
AGGAGACAGGAGACAGGAGACAGGAGACAGGAGGAACGGGGAATTATAGAGGAAGTAGGAGTAAGAATTTTCCCTTTATTTTTCTGCCATAGTCAGCCCAAAATACTAGCTTTTTGAGCGTTTTCAACTAAAAAAGGCGCACTTTTTTAGGCCTTAAAAATTCTCAAACCTTTATATATCAATACTTTTATCATTAATCAGCAAGCCCTTATTAGTTCTCAAAATAAAACGTAGGTATTAGTTAATACTAATATTATCTGAAGCTCTGCATAATTTACGAATACTTTTAACCCATTTTAAAAATTATTCCATCCAATTTTTCGCCCTACTAACAGCTTTTTGCCAAACCATAAAACTTTTTTGCACTTTTGCAGCATTTTCACCGGGTTCAAACACTTGCCCAACTCTACTATTATTCACCAATTTGTGATAGTCATCCCATAAACCTACTGTCAAACCAGCAGCAAAAGCAGCTCCTTGAGCAGTAGCATCAATAAACCCAGGGCGTTCAACAGGAATACCTAACAAATCTGCCTGAAATTGCATTAAAAAATTATTTTGCGAACCTCCACCATCAACTTTTAGATTAGTCATTAGAGTTCCGCTATCTTTATTCAGAGCATCCACAACCTCCTTAACTTGAAAAGCAATTGATTCTAAAACAGCTCTCACCATGTTTTCCCGCTTCACACCTCCAGTAATTCCGAGAAAAGCACCGCGAGCATTCATATCCCAATGAGGGGCACCGAGACCACTTAAAGCAGGTACAAAATAAACACCGTTAGTATCTTCGACTTGCATTGCCAGATGTTCAGTTTCTGCTGCGGAGTCTATGAGTTTCAATCCATCCCGTAACCACTGAATACAAGCTCCTGTGGTAAACATTGCCCCCTCTAGAGCGTAAGCTGTTTTCAAATCACCGTTTATTTGTTGAGTCCATCCAATAGTTGATAATAGTTGATTTTGAGATTTAGTAAGACTATCTCCAGTATTAGCAATCAAAAAACTACCTGTACCGTAAGTACATTTTAACATTCCGGGGCGATCGCAACCATGGGCAAATAAGGCAGCTTGTTGGTCTCCTAAAACTGTAGCTATAGGAATTGATACTCCTAATAAGTCTGCTTTTGTTTTGCCGAATATGCTGAAACTTGGTTTGATTTCCGGCATTATTTCTCTAGGAATTTGAAACAAGTCTAATAATTCTCTATCCCAATTTAGGGATTCAATATTCATTAACATAGTGCGACTGGCGTTACTATGGTCGGTGGCGTGAATTTGCCCACCAGTTAGTTTCCACAAAATCCAAGTATCGATAGTACCTGCCAATACGTTATTGAGGTTAATATTGGGTTGTTCTCGCTTTAACCACTCCAGCATCCAGGATAGTTTTGTCGCTGAGAAGTAAGCATCTAAAACTAATCCGGTACAGTTTTGAATTTTTTCTGCTTTGCCTTTTGCTGCTAACTCTCGAATCATGGGTGCGGTGCGACGGTCTTGCCAAACTATTGCTTTGTGCAGGGGTTTACCTGTAGTTTTATCCCAGAGAAGACAAGTTTCTCGTTGTACTGTTAAACCGATAGCTTCTAAATTTGAGGGGGAAATATTAGTATTTCGGAACACTTGTTCTATCATGGCATAAGTGTCTTCCCATATTTCTTCTGGGTTGTGTTCTAACCAACCGGGATGAGGGTAATATTGGGTAAGTTCTTTGTAAGCTTGACCGATACTAGCGCCTTGAGAATTGAATAATATTGCTCGGTTGCCTGTTGTACCGAGGTCGAGAGCTAGGATGTATTTTTCGGTGTCTTTAGTCATAAAAAATTATTTTTTTAAAAAAGCGATCAGCATTCAGCAGTCAGCAGTCAGCAGTAAACGTTTAGAAGGGGATTTAAATCCAGAGCTGCTAAAAGCTAATAGCTAGTTAACTGCAATAGTAATAGTCGGTTCGGGATTTTTTTTATTTACCACGATTACCGCTATTTTGACTAGAGATTTTAATTTTTCTTATTATTGTTCTGGGTATTGGGTATTATAGTAGTGGGCGCTGGTGTAAGTAGGTAGGTGAGAAAATTTACAACTACGTCATTGCGACTGGAACGGAGTGGAAGGAAGCAATCTCAAGGGTTTCGACGGCATAAACATTTCGTTACATAGTTTCGTTACATAGTGACGTTTATTCGCGCCTAGCTACTTATACCAAATTGATAAATGTTTGCTATAAATAGCTAGGGTATTTCGTAAGAATTTCCTACGGAATGCTCTGCAAAAAGAATTCAGAATGAATAGATTTAATGCCATTTTTGATGTTGTAAATTATCTTTTTCGTCACATAGACTTGACTTTCTTATGGAGTCTTTTGATAGTGCTTATTATTCGTAACATTATTTTTTCAAAATGGTATTATAGGTAAGCATTCAGCCGTCAGCTATCAGCTATTGCTTTTAGTTTTAGATCAAAGCTTTACTAATTGAGGCAGAATTTATACTTACTATAAAAGCTGGCTGTAAAGTCTATATTCATTTAAACCTCCTCATAAGAGCTAACAGCTAATAGCTAATAGCTGAATCCTTACTTATAGATTGCAGGAACTAGCTAATAGCTAATAGCTAAAAGTCTGGTATTGTCATCGGTTTTTTATTCCCCTTATTGTCTTTCGATTTGCAGAATTTATACTTACTATAAAAGCTGGCTGTAAAGTCTATATTCATTTAAACCTCCTCATAAGAGCTAACAGCTAATAGCTAATAGCTGAATCCTTACTTATAGATTGCAGGAACTAGCTAATAGCTAATAGCTAAAAGTCTGGTATTGTCATCGGTTTTTTATTCCCCTTATTGTCTTTCGATTTGCTGATTGCTGACCGCTGACTGCTGACCGCTTCTTTATAATATTCGATATAATCTGACGTTTTGAATTGTGGTTTCTAGAAAGTATTTTTTTTCTAAATATTGATTGAGATGATTTCTATATTTTGGACTAATATTATCTTTTTCTGCTAGTAATATATAACTGGGATTTTTCGCCATGATTTTATCTAATTCTTGCAGAGCATCTGTAGGCAAAATTTGAGACATGGCTGTTAAATGACTAGGAAAAGCATATTTTGTGGGAATTTTTGTGGGAACTAGGTAATAAATTATTGGTTCATAATTGACGACATATATATAATCTGTCGGTCTAATTCTCTGCTGTAGATATTTAGCAATCAAAGCTTCTCTGTCATCCCATGTATCTATTTTTTTTATATATCGATAATAAATAAATTCCCAATTTTTACTTAATTTGTTATAACCTGCTTGGGTAAAAGGATATATTAAAATTAGGAATAGAAGTATATTTGACAAGGCAAAAGGGAAGTTAATATAAAATTTTCGGGAATTGATCGTAACGGTTTTTTTCTGTTTCTTGGCTTCTTCATATAAATCTTGACTTCTAGATTTTTTTTGAGGTAAATGAACAGATTTAATCATGATATAGCTACTAATTAGACACAAAGGAGGTAATAATTGTAAAAAGTAATGATTATAAAATCGCTTTGATAATAAAACTGCTAAAAAAGCACAGCTAAACCACAAAAATAAATAGATTAAATTTCGTTCTTGTTTTAATTTACCTCTAGCAAAGACAAACAAATAAACCGGACTCCAAAATAAACATAACCACAATAAAATATTTCCTAATACCTGTTTCTTGAGTCTACTGAAAAGGTCTGACCAAGAAAAATTGAGCATTGCTACATATTTACTATTCGTAGTGAGGGTTGCATAAATATATTCATCAAAATATCCTGAAAATTGATAAATAATTGCGATGATAATGGCAGGTAAAATTAAGCCTGCACCTAAAATCATGTAAAACTTAAATAGGGAAAAGGAAATATTTTTGAATATCTCTATAGTCTGAACTTTATTTTGAAGTTTTATTTTTTTCTTCCTACTTTCTGCTTCTTCCTTCTTCCTTCTTCCTTCTTCTTTCCGAAATAAACTTCCCAATAAAGTTAATCCCAAAACATCCATAACTACTAAATATTTGATTTGCATCCCTATTCCTAAAATTAGACCGATAAAAAATACTTTAATATTTGACGGTTTCCTATTCCGAAATAATAATAAAAATGCTCCTGTCACTAAAGGAGCAAACAAAATTTCTGCATTCGCAGCAGCACCATCATTATGTAGGGAAAAAATGGCGTATAATGCTCCTGCTAATAATCCAATTTTCTCTCCTTGTTTTTTGTCAATTACTGCACCAATGCTATATAAGAAATAACTGGTAAAAGTTGTGGCGATAATGGATAAGATTCTGATTGATACTATAGATTTTCCTAAGATTAGCATTGTTAGGGAAAATAAGATAAAAATTCCTGGAGGTTTATTATCCCAAATTTCTATATAAGGGAGGTTGCTGTTTAATAGATTATCTGCTCCTAATATATAGATGCTTTCGTCTTTGTCTAATACTGATACAAATAATGTCCAGAATCTGAGGAAGAATGATAATAGTAGAAATGCTAGAAAAATTATTAGTTTTTGATTGATTTTTTTGGTCATTTGCAGAAGGAAGAGGGAATACCGTTTCACGGAAGTTATAAGTCAAAAGTCAAAAGTCAAAAGTAAGATTTTATCAGCTCAAAACTTTGATAATACAGTAATTTTAGGAAATTATTTAACACTGAATTGGTATCAGAAGGGTTTAGTTGAATTTAAACTTCACAGATTCATAAAATAGTCTCAAATATATATAGGCAGAGGGTTTTACGTTAAAAAGGTATACATCCTTAACTGTCGAGGGTTTCCTTAAGTCATGCTATACATTTTTGGAGCTTCACAAGATGATATTTTGCTTTGTCTTGCTGTCTGAGTATCCTTTCTATATATTCAGTGATGAAATACTGTTCTTGTGTTGAATAAAAAGTCATGCGTAGGGGCGAACGATCCCCAATGATTAAATCTTATCATAATTTTTTTGGGGATGCAAGAGGAAAAACCTTGCCGATTTTTTGGAGCTTCATAAAATGATGATTTTGGTTTGTAAATATAGCGATCGCTTCTACCTGAGCAATATTATTGATGTGTTGATGGTTTTAGTGTCTGAGTATCTCTTCTATATATTCAGTGGGGAAATGTTATTTTTGCGTTGATTAAAAAGTCATGCGTAGGGGCGAACGATCCCCAATGATTAAATCTTATCATAATTTTTTTGGGGATGCAAGAGGAAAAACCTTGCCGATTTTTTTTGAGCTTCACAAAATGATAATTTTTCTTTGTTTCTGAATGTATCCCACTAGCTAAATAGGTTAGGGCAATTATCAACACTCAAACTCACTTAGGGATTACTTCTAACTTTTGACTTTTGACTTTTGATTTTTGACTTGAACGTAGCGATCGCTATGAGTAAATATTATAGATGTGTTGATGGGGTGAAAATTTTTCGGCGTTGTCACTGTTTTTTGCTGGTGCTTCACAGAATGATGATTTTTCTGGTGTTTTGATGGTGTGAGTATCTCTTCTATATATTCAGTGGCGATATGCTGTTTTTATGTTGAATAAAAAGTCATGCTTAGGGGCGAACACCACCCAATAATTAAATCGTATCATGATTTTTTTGGCGACGCAAGAGGAATATCCTTGCCGATTTTTTTGAGCTTCACAAAATGATGATTTTGGTTTGTGAATATAGTGTTGGCGGAGCAAGTGCGGTAGCTACATTGCTATGAGTAAATATTATAGATGTGTTGATGGGGTGAAAATTTTTCGGCGTTGTCACTGTTTTTTTGCTGGTGCTTCACAGAATGATGATTTTTCTGGTGTTTTGATGGTGTGAGCATCTCTTCTATATATATTCAGTGGCGATATGCTGTTTTTGCGTTGAATAAAAAGTCATGCGTAGGGACGAGCAACCCCCAATAATTAAAGGGCTAAAGAGTTCTCCCGCCATCGCATACTATACGAAAACCAAAATTGCTGAAGTAGTTGCCGCGCCTATTGCTGTAGCTACGAATAGCAGAACGGCAGTTATCAGAATTGTCGAACCAGGAACCGCCACGCAGCGGAGAACGATTATCATTTCCATCTAACCAAGCACTTCCATCTGTAGGCGCACCTTTATAATTATCATGCCATTCATCAGCACACCATTCCGAAACATTGCCGTGCATATCGTACAAACCAAAAGCATTAGCAGGAAAAATTCCTACATCTGTTGTTTCTTGACGATATTTTCCTTTCGGTTCATCAGCATAAGTAGAGCCGCCACGATAGTTAGCTAACTCAGACGTTATAGTTTTGCCAAAATAAAATGGTGTGTTTGTTCCTGCTCGGCAAGCATATTCCCACTGACTCTCACTGGGTAAACTATATTTTTTACCTGTTTTTTGTGAAATTTTCTGACAATATTCTGTCGCGTCGTCCCAACTTACACTTTCTACAGGACGGTTTGCATCTTTAAAGTAAGAAGGATTATATCCCATAACTGCTTCCCACTGTGCTTGAGTGACTGGATACTTTCCCATAAAAAATTCTGGCACTTCTACATAATGTTGTGGACTTTCACTATATCTTCTCTTTACTTCTGTCTCTGGAGAACCCATGAGAAATCTACCTGCAGGAATTTTTACCATTTCTAGGGTGACTCCATTGCCGATATTTTCTGTCATTACTTCTGCTTGATGTTGAGGGCGACTAATTATTTCTCCTCTGCTGTTAACTGTGACGGTGGTAAATGTCTGAATGGGAATTTTTGATTGTGGTATTCTACTCCACAAATCTTTAGTTAACATTGCTGCAACAAACCCATTCCCTGCTAAACCTCCTAATATTAATATTTGTCTTCTGGTTTTATGAGGTTGGGTTTGAGTTTTAGGTATAGATGAAGTTATTGGTACTGGTTTTGGTTGTGGTGTGAGTGTAGGTTTTGTTTTTGGTATAGATTGAATTGTTGGTGCTGGTTTTGGTTGTGGTGGAGTTTGAATCTTTAATGCTTCTAATACTTCAGTAGCATTTTTATAACGTTCTCGAAAATACTCCTGCACCATCCTATCTAATATATTTGCTAGATGGTTACTTACTTGTGCTTGGTTTCTCCAGATTATATTTCCTGTCTCTTGATCTGTTGGTAAGCTTTTTGGTTCTTTTCCTGTCAGTGCTTTTATTCCTAACATTCCCACTGCATAGATATCACTACTCAGTCTTGGTTTGCCATTACTTTGTTCGCTTGGCATATAACCAGGTGTTCCGACTGCCACAGTTAAAGTTGTTGTTCCTGGTTGGCTTGCTGTGGTTAATACATTTATTTCTTTGACTGCTCCAAAGTCGATTAATACTATTTTTTTGTCTGACTTACGACGCATCAAGTTTTCTGGTTTGATGTCTCGATGAATAATATTATTTTGATGAGCTACTGCTAATGCTGATAATATTCCTTTGAGTAGGGCAATAGTATAAGACTCGCTTAATTTTTTTCCTGGTGTTAGTTCTTTGCTTATATCTTGCCCTTCTACATATTCTTGTACTAGGTAAAATTCTGTTCCTTCCTGAAAATGGGCAAATAATTTTGGTATTTGCTCTGAGTCTTTGCCTAGTTTGTATAAGGTTTCTGCTTCTCTCTCAAATAATCTTTGGGCAATAGCTAAAACTACTGGATCTGAACTTTTGGGTGATAGATGTTTGACTACGCATTTTGGTTTGCCTGGTAAGTCTAAGTCTTGAGCTAGGTAGGTATCTCCGAATCCTCCACTTCCTAGAGTGTCTATTATTTTGTAGTGATTTCTCAGGATTTTTCCTGGCTGCATGATTTTGAGGTTAAATTAGGAAAATATCACGTTTTTGGCCTGATTATTTTGAGTATATATGAGCGCACCTTTTCCATTATGTTTACGATATCATGTCAAGTTTTTTTTGGCAACCCATTTTCTCGCTCTTTTTGAGGATTTTCTCCTTTTTTCTCTGATGGGCAAATTTTCAGTCTACTGCCGTACTCTATC
>NZ_JAAHHG010000245.1:8084-14209 GCF_010692555.1 Okeania sp. SIO3B5
CACCTTTTCCATTATGTTTACGATATCATGTCAAGTTTTTTTTGGCAACCCATTTTCTCGCTCTTTTTGAGGATTTTCTCCTTTTTTCTCTGATGGGCAAATTTTCAGTCTACTGCCGTACTCTATCTTTATTTATCTGAATTTATCTGAGATTTGTGAGTATGGATATTTTCGATTCAGGATGTAGCGATCGCCTGCTCGATTACTATTTTTTTTTGATTACTGAATTATTTTGTCGTGTTTTCTCAGGGTTTTTCCTGGCTACATAATTTTGAGGTTAATTAGGGAGATGTGACGTTTCTGACCTAATTTTTTTGAGTATATATGAGCACACCTTTTCCATTATGTTTACGATATCATGTCAAGTTTTTTTTGGCAACCCATTTTCTCGCTCTTTTTGAGGATTTTCTCCTTTTTTCTCTGATGGGCAAATTTTCAGTCTACTGCCGTACTCTATCTTTATTTATCTGAATTTATCTGAGATTTGTGAGTATGGATATTTTCGATTCAGGATGTAGCGATCGCCTGCTCGATTACAAACTTTTCTTGATTACTGAATTATTTTGTAATGATTTCTCAGGATTGTTCCTAGCTGCATAATTTTGAGGTTAAATTAGGAAAATATCACGTTTTTGGACTATTTTTTTGAGTATATATGAGCGCACCTTTTCCATTATGTTTACGATATCATGTCAAGTTTTTTTTGGCAACCCATTTTCTCGCTCTTTTTGAGGATTTTCTCGTTTTTTCTCTGATGGGCAAATTTTCAGTCTACTGCCGTACTCTATCTTTATTTATCTGAATTTATCTGAGATTTGTGAGTATGGATATTTTCGATTCAGGATGTAGCGATCGCCCGTTCAATTACAAACTTTTCTTGATTACTGAACTATTTTGTAGTGATTTCTCAGGATTTTTCCTAGCTGCATAATTTTGAGGTTAAATTAGGAAAATATCATGTTTTTGGACTATTTTTTTGAGTATATATGAGCGCACCTTTTCCATTATATTTACGATATCATGTCAAGTTTTTTTTGGCAACCCATTTTCTTGATTTTTTTGAGGATTTTAAGTAAGCATTCAGCCGTCAGCTATCAGCTATTGCCTTTAGTTTACGATAAAAGCTTTATTAATTGTCTTACTACAAAAGTTGGATTTCTTGCCCTTAAAGTCTATTTTAATCTAAACACTTTCCTTAAGGAGAAAGTCTTGTTCCTGAGAGTGACAGCTAATAGCTGAATGCTTACGATTTTAATGTTGAAAAAGTATAGTTTCTATCATCCCAGTTTTAGCAATTTTATCGACTGGGTAGGATAGTTAAAAATCAGCCTATCCTACCAAAGATAATAGATAGTTATTCTACAAGACTAAATTAGGTTCTAACAGCGTATATTGCTCCAATATTACTACTACGAGGTAAACGAGAAAAAATTGCAAAGCCTTCTTGACGCAAATATTCAGCTAACTTATCTGGTCCTTTACTATGCCATTCCATCATAATTACTTTTATCTGATTTAATTGCCCTTTTGCCACTAAAGAATCAAAGATTTCATACTCAGATCCTTCACAGTCAATCTTGGCAACAATATCCATATCTGGGTGCTGAGAAATTATTGAATTTAACTCTTCGCTAATAGGCTTTAAAGTCAGCTCTTCTTTGGGGAGAGATTTATTTTGCTTATTGTTTATTCGGTCTTCTGAAACTCCAATACTTCCTCTTAATTCATAATCAAATTCGACTGTTACTTTCTTTTCTGCATCAGCAATTCCATAACTAAATGGTTTAATTTTCTGAGAAATATCTGGGTTTAAATCAAAATTATGTAGTGCTTGTTTATAGGTAACATTGAAAGGTTCATAACCCCAGATTGATTTCACATTTTCCTGACTAGCAAAATATAGACTAGCTAACCCTACATTCATGCCAATATCTAACATAACTACGGGGCGTTCGTAAATAAAAGTATAAATTCCTAACCAAAAAATTTCCCAAAGAATAGATAGCTCTTCTGCTGTTTGAACATTTACTTTAATTCCTTCTATTTCTACAATTAACTCATCATTTTTATCTATAGCAAACTTAGCATTTAACTTTTTCTTGAGAAATTTTGCTTGATTCAATGCTTTTTTTTGAAGTAGAAAATCATATTTTTCCTTTTCAACATATATATCTAGGGGTTTGAGAAATAATTTATCTGAACCACGCTCAACTTCTACATCATTAAAACTCATATTTAACTCAGGAATTTTATCTACCCAATACCAATTAGGTATCTGCTTATAATTCCTCACATTTCTCAAAAAATTCTTAGTCTTTAACAATGGTTCTTTTAACATTATTTGTATTCCTCTTAATTAAGTAGACAAACTGAATAATCTATTTGAATGAAACATAACATTTTTTTACTACTTTCTCTCCATACTCAATGATTCATATAACACCAAGATGAAGAAAAAAGAAGTAAGCATTCAGCCGTCAGCTATTGCTTTTAGTTTAGGATAAAAGCTTTATTAATTGTCTTACTACAACTTAAACACTGTCCTTAAGGAGAGAGTCTTATTGCTGTTAACGAAGTTCCTCCGGAGGAGGCTAGCTGACAGCTAATAGCTGTTTGCGCAGCATTCCGTAGGAAGTGCTTACAAAAAGAAGTATAATTGTACCCATTATAGCATAATAATTTTATTCATTTATCTAAAACTACTGATAATTCTCTCAAAGACTTTACTAATTGGTGAAAATATTTAACTTTATGAAATATTAGGGATGGCACAGAAGTAATATATTTTAACTAAATCGTCGAGAAGCCTCGCGCCATAATCTCTGATTTGGCGACCAGATGAATCGGCGTTCATTAATGGATAATGGATAATGGATAATGGATAATGGATAATTACCTCTGGTTAAAACCGTTACGGAATTGAACATAAGGAAATATTATTTATTTATTTTCCCCTTGTAGAGCGACAGCTCGCGGCGCAGCCAAGGAGAGGCAGAGTAAGCTGAATTATTTAATTAATAATGATTAATTATTCGGTAAATTAATGGGGTTCAATGCCTCATTAATCTACAAATATTGCTTTTTGCTCAAGACTCAAAAGTTGACGTTATCATAACAATGAGCGAACTAATGTTGATAGTAATGCGGACGGCTTATCAGTACAAATTAAAGCCTAATCAAGAACAAGTGTCTACCATAGAACTATGGCTAGACTTGTTGCGTCGGCAGTACAAATATCGATTGGGTGAGCGGTTTTCGTGGTGGTCAGAAAATCGCTGTCAGATTAATTCTTGCCCTTTAATAATGCCAACTCCTAAACTAAAAAATAACCCGGATTATTACTCTCAGAAAAAAGATTTAGTCAATACTAAAGATAAATTTCCTAACTACAAACTAATTCATTCTCAAGTATTGCAAGATTGTATTAAACGGGTAATTTCAGTTATCAGTTATCAGTTATCAGTTATCAGTACCTCTACAATAAGGAGGCAAGAAAATACGTAATTTTATTTTTTTTATCCCCTTAAAAAGGGAGGCGCATACCTACAATTGCTCGTTCATTAATTGATAATGGATAATGGATAATGGATAATTACCTCTGGTTAAAACCGTTACGGAATTGAATATAAGGAGATATTATTTCTTTTCTATTGGTCGATTGGATATGGTGAGGAGACCCGAAGAGTGACAGAGCCGCTCCGCTTTATATGTTGCGGAGCAAAACGCCATCCTTCGACCGCTTTTTTTCCTTAAAAGGGGAGGCTTTAAACCAGAATTATTAATTATTAAATAATTCGGTAAAACTTACCTTTGATAGATGGTTAAAAGCAGATAAAAATGGGCATAAATTAGGCAAACCAAGATTTAATGAAATTGGTCGTTATCGTAGCTTTACTTACCCTCAAATCAAGCAAGAATGTCTTGAGGGAAATAAGATTAATTTACCTAAAGTTGGTAAAGTAAAGTTGATTCAACATCGACCATTGCCGGAAGGTTTTCAAATTAAAACCGTTACTATTAAAAAATAGGGCGGCGGGGCATCCCGTCCTTAAAGCTCCTGGAGTCCAATGCAGTGGCAGGACTGCGAAACGAGAAGCCCACACTATAGCATCAGCTTAGTGTGGGAGATGTCACCTATACTAGATAATTAACTAGGGAAACAATTTCCCTCAGAATATACTTGATAAATTGATTTTTTATTTTTATGAAGAATCCAATAAAAATTATCCCTTGGTTAGTTATCGCTGGTTTCGCTTGGTCTCTTGGTTTCTTTTACAATGTTTATTATGGCGGTTTAATTGGTCGGTTACGCGGAATGTACTACAATAAGGTGGCATTAGCAGCGGAGGTAGAAGGGTCAAAAAGACTAATAATTGTTGGTGGTTCGGGAGCGCACTATACCGTCAATTCTAAACTAATGGAAGAAGAACTTGGTATACCTGTATTTAATTTTGGCTTAGATGGTAATTTAGGTCTAAATGTAATTTTTCCTACTATTTTGGAGCAAGTTCGTCCAGGAGATATCGTACTGATAATTCCTGAATACTTAATGTTATTAGATGAAGATGGATTAGGCGATCGCTCTACTTATTTTGGAGTAGCTATCGGAAAACCACGGTTAGGAGGGATACCACCCAAGCAGTTTGCTCAAGATACTTTTGGTTTAGGCGTACCTAGTCTTAGGAGATTGACAAAATCTGCTATAGATATAGTTGAGCAAGTAGAAGTTCCAGATTACTATGCCGATCCAATTACAGACTGGGGAGATCCGACTAAAACATGGGAGCGTAAAAGTAAATGGTGGAAAATGACAGTTAACAAACCCGTTACTCCTCATTCAATTGCACGAATTAAGCAATTTAGAGAAGAATTAGAAGCTAAAAAAGCAAGTTTAGTTATATCACTACCTATCATTTATGCCAATACAAATGAAAAAACTGTGAAGAATGTGGAGAAAACTGCTGAAGAGTTAGGTAAAATTGCTCCTCTAATTTATGACGAAAAGTTAAATTTATGGACTGACGTTAACTTGTTTGCTGATACTCACTACCATCTCAAACCAGAAGGAAGAGTTATACGTTCAAAAGTATTAGTCAAACAACTCCAACCTATAATTCAACCGAAAATAAGTAATAAATAAGGTTTTAATTATCTCCCTTTCTTTGTTTTTCAAGAAGGAAGAATTCATCAATGGATAATGGATAATGGATAATGAATAATGGATAATTACCTCTGGTTAAAACCGTTACAGAATTTAATATAAGGAAATCTGATTTCTTCTCTTGGTCGATTGGATATGGTTAGGAAACCCATCCATCCCACCCTACGGGAAGCTACGCTTTTTCCTAGGTCATGCTCCGCAAACATGTCGGCGACAGCCGTTAACGTAGTTATGCTAGCGCATAACTACCGTTTTTTTATCCTTAAAAGGAGAGGCTTTAAACCTAGATTCGATTAATTATCAATTATCAATTGTTAATTATCCATTGTCAGAAAGAAGAAGGAAGAGGGACAAAGGCTTAAAAGCCTAAAAAAAACTTAAATTTCGGCGTTGCACAGTGACGAATAATTTGAGATTTTTGATTGAATTGAATTATGGATTAATCAATTGCTAGAATGATTAATATTAGATTTTTTTAGTCAAAGTCTAAACTAATTTTTGGTAATATTATTCCATAATGTGCAAGCCTGAATTTTAAGCTTTTTATCTGTCCTAACCTTTCCTTCCACTGCTACACCTTAAGACATCCCAATAATTTTTCCCTTCAATTATTACCCAAATTCTGCTAACAAAATGTCATCATTATCATCAGCAAGAGTCGCAACAATAGTAATTGCCCGCGAAATTTCTCCTGGAGATAATTCTGCCACAGTACGAGTCGCCAGAATTACAATTTGATTATCCACAATAGCAAAATGGGATTCCATCGTCGATAACCAATTCATTTCTAATAACCTACGCATTAACTGAGGTTCATTTTTTGCTGGTAACTTCAGCACATAAGACCAGACATCAAAAGTATCATCGTCTGTTTGTCCAGTCAGTCTGACATATACTTCCACACTGCCATATTGAAACTTCCATAAATGGCCTGCCTCATTCTTGGCCACCATCACTTTTTGAT
>NZ_JAAHHG010000246.1 GCF_010692555.1 Okeania sp. SIO3B5
TTTAAATCTTAATTATTCGGTAATTCGAGAAACAGGGGATAGAAAAAAAGAAAAACAACTTTATCTCACTAATTTGAGAAACGCTATATAAGTTATCAACGGGGGTGTTTAAAAGGGTGTATCTCATAGCAAGCAAAAATACTTTTTTCCTATATATTCCCAGCTCCGGTGTTCCCAGCTCCGGTGTTCCCTAAAAGCAATAACTTTTTGGCTTTATTCACGCATTGAGATGCACCCGTTTAAAATTGTTTGGGGTTTGTGACACGAAGTGGCGTGTCGAATACTATCCATAAGCAATTTTCCCTTCTGTCTTCTTCCTTCTGCCTTCTTCCTTCTTCCTTCTTCCTTCTTCCTTCTTACAAATTATGAACCAAAACATTTCAATGTTGATTAAAGCCTGTAATAATCTAGGCTATGAATATGAAATTCTACATGAATCTGGAAATTTAGTAGTTGTCAAAAATCAAGGTAAATCTCATGTATTTGTGAATTGGACAGCACCGCTCAACTCATCATCAATTACTCATTTATGTCGTGATAAAGAATACTTTTATCAATATTTTAAACCCTATATCAATATTCCCAAAACTAAGGGTTACTTAAATCCTAATTGTAATGAGTTATATTCTAGTTATGTGAAAGATTCTAATGTAGAAGAAATAGCAAATAATATTGAACAAAACTTTGACTATCCTGTTGTACTTAAGAAAAATCGAGGCTCAAAGGGAAGAAATGTATTTAAGTGCAATAATAGAAGTCAAGTCATAAATTCCCTTGATAAAATTTATGATTTAAGCAATTACAAATACGATTATATTGCTATTAGCCAAGAATATATTCAGATTCAGAAAGAATTTAGAGCTTTGTTTCTAGAAGGTAATTTACATTGTGTATATGAGAAGAGTATTACTGGAGCAAAATTTGTCGGAAATTTAAGTAGACTGCATTGGGAAGGAGCAAAAGCTAAGATTGTATTGGATATAGATTTTTTAGAACAAATACAATGTTTCTGTAAACCCGTATTTCAAAATTGTGAATTAAGATATACGGGATTAGATATAGCACTAGATACAAATAATAAACTCTGGTTGATTGAAGCTAACTCTGCACCAGGATTTAATTATTTAGTTAGAGATTGTGGGGAAGAATTAGTAATAGAATGGTACAGGAAAACATTGCTATTAATATTCTGCAAATAACATTACTCCAAATAATATGGCGCTAGGCGCTAGGGAATAGGGAATAGGGAATAGGGAATAGGGAACAGGGAACAGTAGACTGTCAAAGGGTTCTTCCTGCGGAAAAGCTCCGCTAACAGGATGGGGAAATGTAACCTTAATGCGTAGTGCTATAGTTTAGTAATTTTTAGCTACTCTCAAAATTTAAGAGTTGATTTTTCAGATTTGTCACAAACCCTAGTTTTCCTAAATTGATACTTCCTGATAGACATCTCCGATAATCAAAAATGAAATTAATTATCGTGCAGAAATTATTAATTTTTTCCGCCTACTCCCTACTCCCTCTTTTGGAGAAGATGTCTAATAAAGATACTATTGCTTTCGATGGCTGAAGAGATTTAAGATTAACAAAATTATGAATTATTTTCTGTTATACCAATTATCAAAAGTAATGCTATACTTAGATGACACTTCAATTATTAAGTAATTAACAATTTTTCTTAGTATTTACTTCTCCCTTACTCCCCTGCTCAAGTCTATCTTTCAGAAAAAAATTTTTTATAGATCGACCAAACAAATGCTAATTTTACCAAAAAAACTTACTATTTTAATCATAATACTTGTACTTACACTTGCCAGTGGATGTTCTCTACTGTTAAAACCTTCTGCAAAAGTTCATATAACTCTAGGAAACCCAAGTAATGCCACAGCTTCTATCGAAAATACAGATAATTATTTAATAGAAAAACCTCAATATGTATTGTCATATAACCAGGATAAAGGAACAGCAAATTGGGTAAGTTGGCAACTGAATAAATCTTGGTTAGGAAATGCAGAAAGACAGGATGATTTTCGCCCTGATGATAGTTTACCTGAAGACTGGTATCAGGTTAGACCTAGTGATTATCGAAATAGTGGTTATGACAGAGGACATTTAATTCCTTCAGCAGATCGTACCGCTAATGAAGAAGATAATTCAGCCACATTTTTAATGACAAATATAATTCCTCAGAGTCCGGATAATAATCGTGAAACTTGGCGGGAATTAGAACAATATTCTCGCGAACTTGTACAACAAGGAAATGAACTTTATATTATCGCTGGAGGGTACAGAAAAAAAGCAACTCTTGCCAAAGGTAAAGTAACTATTCCTAGTCGTACATGGAAAATTATAGTAGTGGTAAAACCTGGTTCTGGTTTGAGGGGAGTTGATAAAAATACTAGAGTAATTACAGTGGATATGCCTAATTCAAATCGGATTAGAAGTGACTGGAAAGCTTACCGAGTTTCAGTCGATAAAATTGAAGCAGCTACTGGTTATGATTTTCTTTCAAAAGTTCCTAAAGAAGTTCAAGATGTAATTGAAAAGAGAGTTGATAACCAATAGATAAGTTAAAATTAATAGGTTCAAAATTGACTGCAATAAGGTAGTAGGTGTTCAATAATTAATAATTAATAATTAATAATTAATAATTAATAATTAATTAGGGTTTTCTGATTAAATCTAAAAGCATTGACATATAAAGACAAGTGCCTTTTTTGGGTCAAAAAAAGTGCGCCTATTTCAGCTCTTTATGCTCAAAAAGTTAGTATTTTAGGTGCATAGTTGGGCAGAAAAATCTTGGGACAAAACTTAGCTCCTACCTGCTCGCTCCCAAGCCATTTCTCCTGTCTTCCCCTCCTGGGAGGGGTTAGGGGTGGGTTGTCTCCTGTCTCCTACCCTCACCCATAAGACTTTTTCAGCAAACCCTAATTAATAATTAATAATTAATAATTACCTCTTCTTTTTAAGGAGAGGATTGATGCAGTAGGGAAAATTTTTTCTTCTTTTGGTCGATGTTCGGCCAGCTAGGAGACCTCGCCATCCCACCCTACGGGAAGCTGCGAAGATCGACCGCTTTTTCTTTTTTAAAGGAGAGGCTTTAAACCTTAATTATTCAATTATTCGGTAAAAATATTTCCCTGTCTAAAGGAAATCATTAGTCTATGTTTTAACCAACTCTTTCGTGTGGTGTAAATTATCATTTTTTTCTGTTGTTAAAAATTTTATCTGTAGAAAAAAAATTGCCGAATTTGAAATTAATTTTCCCATACTAAAAGATTCTCAAAATATTATATGTAGACATTTTAAATAGGTAATGTACATCAAAAAAAGTTTGGGTTAAGTTTTAGATGTACTTTCTCAGACTATCCCAGATAATATCATCTCCGAAGGCAATAGTTTGTGTAAGCCCAAGGGTGAGTATCTACAGGAAATTGAAGTTTTTTCAGGCTTTTAAGCCTTCTTCCCTCTTCCTTCTTTCTTCTTCCTTCTTTCTTCTTCCTTCTTCCTTCTTCCTTCTTCCTTCTTCTCCTAGAAACTACCTATCTCTAATCATTTTTTTCTAAATTCAAGTTTCAATAGAAACTGTAGCTAGACCTACATAATCTCCTGTATTTGTCTTACCAACTATATAAACATCTTTTCTAACCTCACCCACCTTATAAACCTTTAGATCGCTCAAATATTGCTTCATCATACTGACAAGTTTCTGATATTTCCTTACTACTTTAGACTCTTGTGCGTTATGCCAATCTTTTGCTGTAATTACCAATCTAAAAAAAACTTCAAATTCTATTACTTTAACTGTAGTCTCTAAAGAATGTTTAGTGATTTTCAAAACAACTTCATTATTTAATGAAATTCCCTCTCCAAATTCCCAAATAAAAACTTCAAAAGGATAATCAGATTCACTCATCCATAGCAAATCTTTTACCAGTTCATCTAATTGCTCAAAAATTTCTAAATTAGTTAAAGTCATTGCTTCGTAATTAATACTAAAATTACTAATACATTTATAGACTATTGAGGTGAAATATCTAATCCTCGTTTACCTCTAGAAGCGATGTAGCTACCGCAATTGCTCTGCCAACGCAATATTCACAAATCCAGAAAATTATCATCTTGTGAAGCACCAAAAAACGGCCAGTGCTTGTTCCCGTTGCATCCTCAAAAAAATTGTGATACCATATAATCATTGGGAGTTGTTCGCCCCTACGCATGACTTTTTATTCAACCCAAAAACAGCATATCGTAACTGAATACATATAGAAGGGATACTCACACCATCAAAGTAGAGAAAGGTATCATCCGGTGAAGCACTCAGACAAAGAAGTGGCGACACCGAAAAATTTTCACCCCATCAGCACATCCATACATTAACTCATGCAGAAGCGATCGCGATATTATCCTCACAAATCAATATATCATTTTATGAAGCACCAGAAAAACAGCCAGTGCTTTTTTCCCTTGCATCCTCAAAAAAATTGTGATACCATATAATCATTGGGAGTTGTTCGCCCCTATACATGACTTTTTATTCAACCCAAAAACAGCATATCGTAACTGAATATATATAGAAGGGATACTCACACCATCAAAGTAGAGAAAGGTATCATCCGGTGAAGCACTCAGGCAAAGAAGTGGTGACACCGAAAAATTTCCACCCCATCAACAAATCATTTTGTGAAGCACTAAAAAAACGGCCAGTGGTTGTTCTCCTTGCATCCTCAAAAAAATCGTGATACCATGTAATTATTGGGTGTTGCTCGCCCCTACGCATGACTTTTTATTCAACCCAAAAACAGCATATCGTAACTGAATACATATAGAAGGGATACTCACACCATCAAAGTAGAGAAAGGTATCATCCTGTGAAGCACTCGGAAAAAGAATTGGCGACACCGAAAAATTTTCACCCCATCAACACATCCATACATTGACTCATGCAGAAGCGATCGCGATGTTATCCTCACAAATCAAGATATCATTTTGTGAAGCACCAGAAAAAACAGCCAATGCTTTTTTCCCTTGCATCCTCAAAAAAATTGTGATACCATATAATCATTGGGAGTTGTTCGCCCCTATACATGACTTTTTATTCAACCCAAAAACAGCATATCGTAACTAAATACATATAGAAGGGATACTCACACCATCTTCATTTATCAATTCCTACAGAAACAGAATTACTACTTCCTAAAACCAAATAATTTTGTACAGAAACGCTTTTTGGGAATTGCTATATGTCTTGAACATAATTATATTAACTCCTAAAAACTACCCTTTAATATATTTTAATGATTAAGCGATCGCTAAAATAACTTATTTGATTGTTATTGTTTTTGTATCACCTTTAGCTTTCAAAATCACAAAAATAAAGCAATTTTGAAATCAGAAGTCAAGAGTAGAATCTTGTAACTTTTAATTTTTGATTTTTTGCTTTTTTGCTGACTTTCTAGAATCTTTCTAACATTTTGAGGCACTCTCAGAATTACCTCCTCGCCCTTGAGCAAAAAGTAAGGTCAATAGCCTCCCCTTTTAAGGGAAAAAAATCAACTTCAGTACTTTCTTGCCTCCCTATTCCATGAGGTGCTGATAACTGATAACTGACAACTGATAACTGAAATGACTTGCCCGAAGCAATATTAGGTTGTTTAAAATACATTTGTAAACTACTTAAATCATCACCAGTAGAGGAAACATTTATGGCAATGACCATGGTTGAAAAAATCCTGGCCAAAGCATCAGGAAAATCCACCGTTACCCCAGGAGAAAATATTTGGGTCAACGTAGACGTACTAATGACCCATGATGTGTGTGGTCCTGGTACTATTGGCATCTTTAAAAAAGAATTTGGCGAAAAAGCCCAAGTTTGGGACCGGGAAAAAATCGTTCTCATCCCAGACCACTATATTTTCACCGCCGACAAACGAGCTAACCGTAATGTAGATATCTTGCGAGACTTTGCCCAACAACAAAACATCAAATACTTTTACGACATTAGCGATCGCTCAGACTTCAAAGCTAACCCAGACTACAAAGGAGTTTGCCACGTTGCCCTCGCCCAAGAAGGGCACACCCGTCCAGGGGAAGTTTTATTTGGCACAGACTCCCATACTTGTAATGCAGGTGCTTTTGGACAATTTGCCACAGGTATCGGCAATACCGACGCTGCCTTTATTTTAGGAACTGGCAAACTGTTGGTAAAAGTTCCAGCAACTATGCGGTTTGTTTTGAATGGGGAAATGCCGGACTATTTATTAGCAAAAGACTTAATACTGCAAATTATTGGAGATATTTCTGTTTCCGGCGCTACCTATAGAACAATGGAATTTGCTGGCCAGACAGTGGAAAAGATGACAATGGAAGAACGAATGACTCTTTGCAATATGGTCATTGAAGCAGGTGGTAAAAATGGAGTTATCGCTGCCGATGAAACTACTTTTAAATATTTGCAAGGTCGAACAGATAAGACATTTGAGTCATTTCACACAGATGAGAATGCGACATTTTATAGCGATCGCTCCTACGATGTAACAAAACTAGAACCTGTAGTGGCCAAACCCCACTCTCCAGATAATAAAGAACTTGCTCGTAACTGTAAAGATGTCAAAATTGACCGAGTTTATATTGGTTCTTGTACAGGTGGAAAAACTTCTGACTTTCTTCATGCAGCTAAACTTATTAAAGGTCATCAGGTGAAAGTTCCTACCTATTTAGTACCAGCAACCCAGAAAGTTTATGAGGATTTATTTAGTTTAAAACATGATGGAAAAACCCTCTCAGAAATATTTTTAGATGCTGGTTGTATTGAACCTGCTGCTCCCTCTTGTGCTGCTTGTTTAGGCGGACCAAAAGATACATTTGGGCGATTAAATGAACCAGAGATTTGTGTGTCTACAACTAATCGTAATTTTCCTGGTCGAATGGGGAATAAACAGGCACAAGTTTATTTAGCTTCTCCCTATACGGCAGCAGCTTCAGCACTGACTGGATATGTTACAGATCCACGAGAATTTATGTAATTAGGGTTTGCTTATGGAAGTATTTTGGTAAGGGTAGGAGTCATTTCAGTTATCAGTTATCAGTACCTCTAGCTAAAGCATTGACATTGAAATACCTAAGTTGATTTTTTCTTAGTCTATTGGATATGGCGAGTTTTCCTCGCCATCCCTCGACTGCTTTTCATCCCCTTAAAAGGGGAAGTTTTGGACCCCATTTTTTGGTAAGGAAGAGGGAAGAGGTAGGAAGGCTTAAGAGCAAGAAAAAAAACTTAAATTTCCTGTATATATTTACGCTTGGGTTTACACAAACGATATCAACAGACATGATATAAATTTACAGAACTAACAAATTATTAATAAGGATTTATAGCAATTTTCAAGTTAATAAAGTATAAAAATTTGTAAGCATTCAGCTATTAGCATTCAGTTACCAGCAATAAATAATTATTCATTACTTCTCAGGTTTATAAATGGGACTTTGGCAGTAAATTTTTATTCTTTATCAATTTCAAAGGTTGCTTTTACCTTCTCCAAAATTAATAGCTGTTAACGTAGTTCCGACCTAGGAGGCTAGCTAATAGCTGACGGCTGAATGCTTACAAAAATTTGAAGGAAGTAGGGAATAGAAAACAAGGAATAAAGATAATTTAAAACTGTACTTGCAAGTTGTAAACTGTTGTAAATCAGGCATAAAAATCAATTTTAATCATAGGGCAATATTTGAAAATATTTTCCATAGTCTCTGAAGTAGTTATAGAAATATGAAATTATTCGTAAAATAAATGAAAACAAGAGTAATTTTTTAAGTAATTTAGGAGATTTTACAAATGATTTAGGATTGCTATATCTCCATTAATTACTAAAACAAATCACCACTGACTAAAAGGATTTTTCGATAAATTAGAATTAGTATATCTCTTATCGTGAGATACTTCTTCTCCTATCCAATCTGGCAATTCAACTTCTTGATTTTCATGCTCAAGTTCAACTTCAGCCACAATTAAACCTTGATTATCTCCAGCAAACTCATCAACTTCCCAAATAAAATTACCATGAGAAACCTTATATCTAACCTTTTCAATTAACGGTGAACTACACAAAGTATTCAACATCTCTTGAGCATCTTCAACTGGAATAGAATACTCATATTCTGACCGTGAATTACCCACAGAAGGTCCTTTAATAGTTAAATAGCCTTGGTCCCCCGCAATTCTTGCCCTTAGTGTTATGCCATCTTCTGTAGACATATAACCTTGACGATAAACTTGTCCAACAGCTTGATTACGCCACCCGTTGCCTTTAACTAAAAACTTGCGTTCTATTTCTATTGCCATTTTAATACTTAAGCACTTTTGAGAATTAATACAGTGATTATTATCATAATGGGAGTTTCTGGTTCTGGTAAATCTACTATTGGAAAATTATTAGCAAAATCTCTAGATTATGACTTTTATGATGCTGATTCTTTTCACTCCCAAGCTAATATAAAAAAAATGAGTAGTGGTAATCCTTTAAATGATACAGATCGAATTCCTTGGTTAGTAGAAATGAGAAATGCAATTGAGCAATGGTTAGATAATAATAAAAATATTATATTAGCCTGTTCTGCTCTGAAAAAAACTTATCGTCATCTGCTGATAAAAGACTCAAAAAATATTAAACTTGTCTACTTGAAAGGGTCTTTTGATTTGTTAGCCCAAAGACTAAGGGAAAGAGAAAATCATTTTATGAAAGTCGAAATGCTAAGAAGTCAATTTAACGATCTTGAAGAACCAGAAGAAGCAATAATAATAGATATAGATGCTGTAAAATCTCCCGAATATATTGTCAATTCTATTAAGAATAGTTTGTAGAAATTTGGAAAGGCAGAGGGCAGAAGGCAGAAGGCAGAAGGGAAAGAAAAGTTCAAGATAGCCATACAAAACTAAAGACACCATATATTGATAAAACTTGATTCAATTCATTTGACTCAGTTAGTAAAGCTTTTATCTAAAACTAAAACCCACATTCCGCACGTCAAGAGCGTAACATTAAAAGTAGTATGTATTTTCTATTATTGGTAAATATTAAGTATAAATATTTACTGAATTATTGATTCCTATTGACCACTATAATTTACTTATTACTTATTACTTATTACTTATTACTTATTACTTATTACTTATTACTTATTACTTATTACTTATTACTTATTACTTATTACTTTTGACTTTTGACTTTTGACTTATTACTTCTTACTTTTGACTTTTTAATTTTGAATTTTGACTTATATTTTTATGCTACGTTTTGTCGTGCGGAATGTAGGTTCTAACTACTCTTGCTGCACTCCGAAATTGTTGATAGTATCTTTGACTAACTTCATCCCCTACTTCAGACAATACATCAATGCCAATACCATTGCGACCTTGACTTTTTCCAGAACTATGAATATAACGTCCTTCTCCCAGATATAATCCTACATGATCTGCCTCTTCACCAGTGCCAAAAAACACTAAATCTCCGACTATGAGTTGATTATTTAATTGATATTTGTCTAGAGAAATATTCTGACAAAAAGCTTCTTGTTGATAAGCATCTCTAGGCAACCAGATACCAACAGAAACAAAAGCAGCTTGAATAAGGCCAGAACAATCATAATTAGGCCCCACTGTACCTCCCCAGAGATAATAGTTAGGAATGCTCATCGCTTTATAAGTAAAAGCAATTATTTCTGGTAATTTCTCTCTAATTTCAGTCTCGCCAAAAATGTGAGGTTTAAAAGGAGTTTTGGCTGGTTGAATCTTATCAATGTCTGTATATTTTAACCACCCTTGATAGTCATCTTCTTGTAACTTGACCAAAATTGCACTATTTAATTTTTCCTGTAACTGGATAACTTGCAAATTTCGCCCCATTGCGGCTTGAGTTGCTAAAAGATTGCATTCAGAAGAATCATAGATATTGATATTATCTTGGCACTGATACTCATTGACATCCTCCCGACGCTGACCTGACGGTACAGCGCGGGATTCCTTAACATTGCTGTTAGAAACTTTCTGCTTCATAGCACCCGCCTTCCGAGATTTACTCTCTTCGGGTCTTACGGTCGCTCCACAGACTGACACTGCGAGTCCCGCAGCCAAAATATTTACACTTGCGTTTATGTCCCTATCATGGTGACTACCACATTCGGGACAATCCCACTCTCTAATCTTTAGAGGTAATTTTTCAACTACATGACCACAATTAGAGCAACGTTTTGAACTTGGAAAATATCGGTCAATCTTGATTAATTCCCGTCCATACCATTCAGCTTTGTAAACTAATTGCCTGACTAATTCTGCCCAGTTGGCATCTGATATTGCTCTAGCTAATTTGTGGTTTTTGACCATGTTTTTTACTGCCAAGTCCTCAACTACTATCGTTTGGTTTTCTCTAATTAGTTGGGTTGTTAGCTTGTGGGTATAGTCAAGTCTTGAGTCTTTAATTTTTGAGTGTATCTTGGCTACTTTAAGCCTGGCTTTGTGATAGTTATTAGACTTTTTGTCGGGTTTTCTATCTAGGGATTTCTGAGCCAACCTCAGTTTTTTATGTAACCGTTGAAGATTCTTTGGGTTGGCAACTTTTTTTCCATCGCTGGTAGTTAAAAGGCTGGTAATTCCTAGGTCAATCCCGACTTGTTTTTTAACTGGTTTAAGTTTTAAATCTCTGGTGTCATCAACTCTCAAAGACACAGACCATCTTCCAGAAGGCTCTAGTTTGACAGTAATTGTACTAGGTACACAGTTTTGGGGTAGTTGCCTGCTCCATCTAATAGGTAATGGTTCCGCACATTTAGCTAGGTAGACTTGGCCATCTTTCCATCTAAATGCTGCTTTCGTAAATTCTGCACTACCACCATTGCGTTTTTTCTTGAAGTTGGGGTATTTAGCCCGTCCACCAAAAAAGTTAGTGAAAGCTGCTTGTAGATGTCTTAAGCCTTGCTGCAATGGTACGCTGCTTACTTCAGTAAGAAAATCTAAATCTTCCTGTTTTTTCCAGGAGGTAAGCATAGCTGAAGTTTGTTTATAGCTCACTCGTTCTTGGTGTTCATACCAAGCTTGGGTTCTAGCTGCTAAAGCTTTGTTGTAGATTAGACGTACACAACCCAAAGTCCTCCGCAGCAGACTTTCCTGCTCTGGAGTTGGGTAAAATCTAAATTTGTACGCTTTTTCAACCATCTACTGCTTAATTTTCAACATTTACATCCTAACATACTATGTGTAAACCCGCAACATTGATTGGCATTCATCCCGACGCTCCCCTACGGGAGAGCGCGGGTATAAATGCCAACATTTAGATAACATTAGATAATTGGCGATCTATCACGATATTTCCCCTGGGTAATTTATGAAGTTATTAAAATATTTTATAGATATAAACTATAGCCTTAGTTATCAGAATCACCATTAGACATCTCCTTAACGAAGTCAGAAGTCAGAATTCAGAAGTCAGAAGTTAACCCACCCCTACTGCCTTGATGTATCTGTCTATCTCCTTCTACTCCTGTTTCTTCTTCTTTCTTTCCTCCTGACTGCTGACTCCTAAGCAATTAAGATTAGTATCATACACGCTATTCAGCAACGTCCCTTTTTCTATATGACTTTTTTCAAGCGAGATGAACAGTTAAATATCCTGGGTAAAGACATTATAGAGGCCATCAAGATAGAGGTTTCGGAATTAACTTATGAGCAAATTGCCATAACTTGGTTAGTCTACGATTTACCAAGAACAGGAAATATTAAGAATGCCACAGAGTTTTGGCAACAGCAGGTGCGTGGTTGGAGCGATCGCGGTGATGAACGGATGTATGCTGGTGGAATGGTCCACTTATTCTATCTTATAGCTATTTATGAGTGGTTAGAGAAAGGAATGGTCAAAACTTCAGTAGAGTTAGAAAGAGCAATTCGAGATATGATTGTTTATTCTAGTAACGATGCTACTGGTCTAGTTGTAGATGTTTTAACTGGAACTACCAGTGGACCTGAAATTTCATCAGGACCTTTTCAAACCTGGAAATATCAACGTAACTTTGTCAATCGTTATTTTCAATCTCTGAAGTGGCCTGAGTTAAAATCCATTAATGTTAATCAAAAAACATGGTGTGATGGTCCTTATGGTCGAGAAAGGATGTTTCAAGGACTATTGATGGAAAATCGGAATATACTGACTACTCATAGCACAGCTCGTTTGTTCCATAGTATTGTGGGTGGGGTTGCAGTATCTCCTATCGCTTCACAGAAAATGATGAATTTGTTAAAAAAAAATCCTGGCCAAGATGAATTAAGAGATAGAAGTAAAGAACAAGTTATAGGGTTCCTGGATGATGGTCTACCTCAAGATGCTAATGTATGGGGCAAAGGATTCTCAGATAACCAGGTGCGTCATAATTTTGCTTATATTGAGTTACCCAATATTAAGCCATATCTTTTAGTTGTATTTACAGAAGGCAAGAATCTTAGTCAGAATGAAAAGATACTGCCTTATATTTCCCAAAGATTTGTAGAGGCAATGAAAAAATTAGATTAAGGAAGGCAGAAGACAGAAAGGAAAATTGCTTATGGATAGCCTTCGACACGGCACTCAGTGTCTACAAACCCCAAAGAATTTTCAGCACTGTGTATATGGTTGAGTATTAAATCCGTCACCATAAATTATAGAGGAATAAAAATTTTCTTCTGCCTTCTGCCTCATGCCTTTTCAGATAACGGAGAAGGAGGGATTCGAACCCTCGGTACGGGGTTCTCCCGTACAACTCATTAGCAGTGAGCCGCTTTCGACCACTCAGCCACTTCTCCAGTACTTAACAATTATTTACTATAACAGATACTTGTCGGTTATGGCAAGAACATTTTGACTACTCCCCGCAGTTGTTGCCGAGGGGATTCTAAGTTGATACTACGCAACAGGATAAATCCTTGTTGCTTCGTTTCTTTTTAGCTGACCAAAGATATATTCTTTGGGGACAAGTCAAAGTAGCCCTACACAGTCAGCTTAAGTCTAAACCTAGCTTCCTGCTTACTTTTGTCTAAACACTTGTATATCCAGATAATAGCATAGGACAACTAAAGTTGTCTAGTCTAAACGACTCGCTTGTTTTCATCCCCCGGTTAAAACACCTATCCCTTATAAGGAACTCCTCAGACAGGGGGACAGGTCGCCGGGGAGAAAAGGGGAGCAGGAGAGAAGGGAAAAATAGTCATAGCATCTAAGTAAAATTATTTAATTTATCAAAATCAATGTACTTTGAAATTCATTTTCTCTCTATAAAAAGGCTTTTAAAGTCTTCAACATAATTTGTTTATAATGTCTACGTTTTATGTTAAGAAAGATGTTTATAAAGCATAGGTTAAAATACGGGGGCTTTCAACGTCGCTTTTCGGTAATTGACATCCTCTTTTGATAGAATTTCAATGTGACATCCTCTCGACGCCGACCTGACGGTACGGCGCGGGCTTCCAAACCTCACAGTTTGGCATTCCTAGTTTTTCTCCCTACGAGGTTTCGCCTCTGACCTAGACGGAGTTGCCTCCGTCCCCGGCAGACCGACTGCATAGGCGTTTTCTATTCCCCAGAGTCCCTGGGTACTCAATTTTTCTAGACCACGCAATCTGATTACTTCTGATGCTGCATGATCTCTGTCTGTCTCGTATCCACATTCACTACATCTATGTCTCCGTTCCGAGAGTTCTTTCTTTCCCGTATGTGTTCCACATTTAGGACAAGTTTGAGATGTTCCATCAGGATTGACACGAGCAGGCAGGAATTTGATGTTTCTTGGCTACCCATTCCAGCAGGTTCAGGAACTGTCCGAAAGCTGCATCCAGAGTGTGCTTTCAAGGGCATTCCTCTGGACATGGCTTTCAAGTTTAAATCCTCAACAAACACCATCCCAATACCCACTTTGCTACAAAGATGGTTAGCTAGTTTGAACTGCCAATCTTTCCGCACATTTGCAATGTGATTGTGAAATCTGGCTACCTGCTTCCTGACTTTCTCCTGATTTTTAGAACCCTTTTTCGTTCTGCCATACTTGCGTTAGCGGGTAAGGTTCAGAAGTCGCCTCCTTCCCCTCCCCTCAGAACCGTGCGTGACAGTCTCCCGTCACACGGCTCAAGCCTTACTTCCAGCCCTTGACTTGGATTTACTGTGTATCTGCTT
>NZ_JAAHHG010000247.1 GCF_010692555.1 Okeania sp. SIO3B5
TGTCATATCATGTCCGGTTTAATAATTAGACAATGGTTGTCCGAAGGCAGGAGGCAACCCACCCCTAACCCCTCCCAGGAGGGGAAGGCAGGAGGCAGAAGGTTTTCTCAAGAGTGTCAACTTAATTTTATGCACGCTCCGATGCTACCGGACATGATATCAGAAGTCAAAAGTCAGAATGATCGGTAAATTCAACAATGAATAATGAATAATGAATAATGAATAATTACCTCTCCTTGAAAAGAAGAGGATTGACTAATAATGAAAAATTTTCTTTATTATCCCCTTAAAAGGGGAGGCTTTAAACCACAATTTTTCGGTAAAAGATACGGTTAGGGGTTATATAGAATGTGGAGTCCTTAAAGTTTTCAAGCAAACTAAAAAACCCAATTTCTTTTGTGAGTTGAAACTGGGTTTTTAAATAAAAATAAATATAAAAATAACTAAAGAGTTTGTCTAGAAATCAACTTTTCAAAATGAGCTTGAGTTTGCTGCAACATTTCCTCGCGACCATCTTTTGCTTGATTAAGAGAAGGAACTAAATTACGAGCGTGTAAAGTCATGTGAAATTGTAAATCAGCTACATATTCACTAACATCTTGATGTAAAGAACAAGATGGATATTTTTTAATTTCTGAATTCAAAGTTTTTTCCTCCCCTAAATTATTTGAGCTTGTTTCTGATTACAAACGGTAGCACGAAAATTATTTTATGTTACAGCTTTAGTAACGAAGCTTAATATTTTTCAGCAAATAAAATTATATTTCTTTACATAGTATTAAAAAAAACTTTTTCCGGACAATAAATACTTACATCCAGATGCACAGAGAGATGTTGAAAACTGCTCAAACCAAACATTTTATAGTATTAAAAAGTAAGCATTCAAATATTATTAACTAAAGTTGAACGCTGTTTGCGGAGCATTCCGTAGGAAATGCTAATAGGTGAATGCTTACCTTCCAATTACCACTTTAATAAATTAAACTGTTCCATATCTACCGTGTCACGGTTACGATAAATTGCAAGAACTATCGCCAGACCAACAGCCGCTTCAGCAGCAGCAACAGTAATTACAAACACAGTAAATACCTGACCTTTAATATTTTGGGGGTCTAAAAAATTAGAAAAACCCATCAAATTTAGATTTACAGCATTAAGCAGTAACTCAATAGACATCAGCACCCGAACTGCATTGCGACTGGTAATTAAACCATAAATACCTATACAGAAAAGTGCTGCGGCTAATAACAAAAAATACTCCAGTTGCAATTGCATAAACTTATCAACTCTTTGAATTTAATTAGTAGAAATTTCGCTAGAACCAGGCACTAATTCACGGGGACGTTCTGGCAAACTTAAAACAGGTGTTTGAGGGATATCAGTCGGTACTTCATCAGGCAAAATATCACGACGAGCCAAAATAATAGCACCCACCATTGCCATTAACAAAAACACAGAAGCAAGTTCAAAAGGAAGTAAAAAATCACTAAAAAAGTGTCTACCAATTAAAACAATTGAACTTTCTGTATTAGCAATACTAGCACCAGGAATTGACCAAGAAGTAGATAATACCATCGTACTGAGTAGAGCAAATAAACCAACGCAAACTAAACCTGTAGCTACCTTTCTAAACCAAGCATTAGGCAAAACTTTAAAATCTTCTCGTTTATTTACAAGCATAATTGCAAATAAAATCAAGACATTAACAGCTCCAACATAAATCAAAACTTGGGCAGTAGCCACAAAATCAGCATTTAATAAAAGGTATAAACCAGAAATACTCATAAATACTCCACCCAACAAAAACGCTGAGTAGACAATATTAGAAAATAACACTACTCCCAAAGCAGCAGCAATCATCATTATGCTTAACAAAGCAAATGAAACAAATTGAACTCCTTGTGCTAAATCCACTTTTTATTCCTTTAGAGATTTGTTTATTTTGATTCATCAGCTATTAGTTATTAGTGGATGGAGAAAAATCAAGTTAACCATTTCACACCTAATAACTAATAGAACTAATAGCTATTTTTGGCATTGCATAATTGCGGGATGATTTCATCAGAAAGGAGCAACTATAATCCCCGTGTCCCCGTGTCCCCGTGTCCCCGTGTCGGCCTCAATCATCCCATTATTCAGCAATGCCCTATTTTTCTGTAGTCTCTGCTACTGGTTTTTCAGCTTCCATTTGTTCGAGAATTTCTTCCGGACGAAGACCAGCACGACGTGTATCTTGAGGAACTGTATGAGGGTCTATAGCTCCTTTAGGTAAGTAAGCTAATTCTCGCATAGGAGTTACCATTGGGTCATTTGTCACCTTATATGGTAATCGTCCCAGGGCAACATTATCATAATTCAACTCATGGCGGTCATAAGCTGCTAATTCATACTCTTCCGTCATAGATAAACAGTTAGTTGGACAATATTCCACACAGTTACCGCAGAAAATACAAACACCAAAATCAATACTGTAATGTTTGAGCTTTTTCTTTTTGCTTTGTTTATTGAATTCCCAATCAACTACAGGTAAATTAATCGGACAAACCCTTACACAAACTTCACAGGCAATACACTTGTCATATTCAAAGTGAATTCTGCCTCGAAATCTTTCAGAAGGAATAAGTTTTTCGTAGGGGTATTGTACAGTAATAGGACGACGGCTCATGTGGTCAAAAGTTACAGATAAACCCTGACCAATATATTTAGCAGCTTGAAAAGTTTCTTTAGCGTATTCGCCTACTTGATTGAGGAATTTGAGCATGGCGTTTTCTCCTATGAAATCTAATTAGCGGAAAAAGTAATTTTAGATTTTCGATATAGTTTAATCTAAAAGTCTAAAATCAGCTATGGATTTATACCATTTCTCAAAAGTCTTGCTACATCTCCTTGAGAGTAGGCAGTAGAGAGTAGGGAGTAGGATGAAAAGACATAATTCAGAATTGGATTATATCTTTAAAACCCCTCACAGACATTAGTATTTGCTGGTCTTGAATTTATTAGAGGATATTCAGGATAAGTACCTCCATGTCTAGAAACCAGGGACTAATTAATTCTATTTTCCAACTTCTGACTTCTGACTTCTAACTTCTGACTTCTAATTTATCCTCCAAAAGCAAATGGAAAGGCTAACTTTAGGGCTGCAGTTAACAGTAGATTTACCAAAGCGACGGGTAGGAGAAACTTCCATCCCAAGTCTAATAATTGGTCAATCCTGACCCTTGGTAATGTCCAGCGTAATAAAACAGCAATGAATACTAGAAAATAAGCTTTGAGCAATGTCATAATAATGCCCAAACTAGCAGTAATTATTTGTAGCCAGGGAGTTGTCTCACTTACTCCTAACCAGTCACTGAGAAGTCCCACTGGTACGGGGGACTCCCAACCACCTAGATATAAAATTGCGACAAACAGAGCAGATAGAACCAAATTAATGTAAGACGCTAGGTAATAAAGGGCAAATTTCATCCCTGTATATTCTGTTTGATATCCCGCTACTAATTCTTCTTCTGCTTCAGGAAGGTCAAAGGGAAGTCTTTCACATTCTGCCAATGCTGATATCCAGAAAATGAGGAAACCCGCTGGTTGTCTCCAAATATTCCATCCTAAAATGCCATAGCCTGATTGTTGGTCAACAATATCAATTGTACTGAGGCTATTGGACATCATCACTACTGCCAGTACAGCTAAAGCTAAAGGTATTTCATAACTAATAGATTGTGCTGCTGCTCGTAAACCTCCTAGTAGAGAATATTTATTGTTGGAGGCATAGCCAGACATCAGCAGGCCAATGGGCTGAATACTGGAAAGGGCTATCCATAAAAATATTGCTACCCCCAAGTCTGTAATGATTAAATTTTGTCCGAAAGGAACTACTAGATAGGACAAAAATACTGGGATGGCTACTATTACAGGGCCTAGAGTGAACAATAGAGGGTCTGCTTTAGAAGGAACAACGTCTTCTTTGAAAACTAGCTTCAAGCCATCAGCTAAAGGTGCTAGAGTTCCCAAAGGACCGATGAATTCGGGGCCAATTCTTTGTTGGGCTGCTGCGGAAATTTTTCGCTCTAGCCACACTGTTACTAGAACACTAACAGTAGCAGCGATAATCATCAATAACATGGGTAATGGTAGCCAAACAGTTCTGGCTATTTCTGGGGATAAGCCCAAGTCTACGAGAGCTTGAATAAATGTTCTTTGTAGATCGATTCCTGAATTCATTTAGAGTAGGATTAAATAAGTATTATTACTTTGTTTGTTGATTTTATCAGAAAGATAGGGTTCTGAGATTAGCCAAACTCGATATTTTTATGGAGCATGGATAATGGATAATTGATAAAAGAGGTTTCTTTTTTTCAAAAAATGGCTTGTTAATCAATGCTGACCTCAACGGCAGTTACCATTAACCAACGCCAATACTTAAACTTCCCTCTTGCTTTCTAGGGCGTTGAGTTCTTAACAAACCAATATTGCTAGTCAATATAAAACTGGTAAAACTAGCGATCGCTATAATCGGAATTATCGATGTATCAGATAAAACACTCAAAATAATCGAGGTGCTAATCGGAGTTTTGGTAATCGATACATTAATGGCGGCCATGCAACATAACATCGAAATAGTTGGATGTACTTCTGGAATTAAAAAACTGATAGCCAACCCTAAACTTGCTCCCGTGAAAAATAGGGGAAAGATAAAACCCCCTCGAAATCCACCATGAATGGTGAAACTAATGGCCATCATTTTAGCCAGACAAATTCCGAGTAACGTTACAACTGTAAGTGTAGTAGCTGGCTCAATTAATTGAGTTTCAATTTGTTGCTCACTAAAGAAGAGAGTTTGGGGATATAAAACTGCCAACCAACCAATTCCCAAACCTCCCAAAATTGCTCGCCAAATATGCCTATTTTCAATAGGTTGGATGGCCAACTCTGTGAGTCTAAAAATCCCAATAAACAAAATTCCAGCTAAACCACCAACTATTCCTAGAATTCCAGCTTCCAGAAGATTTAGCCAACTCAAAGCAGGAATACTATCAAAGTAGTCAAAGTGATAGATACCTCCAATTTCTAACCCAGTGCCAAACCGAAACACACCAAAACTAAAAATCCCTGCAACAACTGCTGGAATAATTGCTTCATAATACTGAATTCCGCGACGATGGGGAATTTCCAGGGCAAATAACGGGCCACCAACCGGATCGCCAAAGAATGCTGCTAATGCTGCACCCATACCACAAAAGGTCAGAACTCTTGTTTCCTTAAGACTCAAATTCAGTTTATCTGCAATCCAACTTCCTAAACTACCATTAATTTGTACCAGAGGTGCTTCAGGTCCCAAACTTCCACCAGCAGTAATTGATACTAAAGAAGTGGCAATCATTCCTGGCGTTTGACTTGGTTCCAAACGACCAGGATCGTGAATTTTCTCAATCACCTTTGCCATTTCTCCTGGTTGACCAAAGAAATAGAGACACAAACCAACACCAAGTCCCCCAATTGTTGATACAATCCAAGTGTAGTTCCATGCTGGGAACCAATCCGGGAAAATTCCTGTGAAGTAGTGCTTCCCTGTTTCCCAGACAAACTCCAAAAAGTGTTCTAAAACAAAGTAGTAAGCTGTAGCAACTAATCCCCCCATAATCCCAACAGCACTGGTATAAAGCAGAACTTTGGAATACAACAATTCTTGAGTTGGACTGCTTAATTCTAGTTCGTTGTCTTTGACATTTTGATTATTCATATTAGGGAAAGACCATTTAATCTCCCTCTTAATCAAAATCTTCTGGGCGATCAATCCAACTGCTAGTACGAGAAGGCTGATTACAAAGACAGAAGCAAAAATATTCATAGGTAAAAAAAATCATTAATAGTTTCCTACTAATAATGACTTTTAGTCACATCCTTGACATCTTCCCGAAGCTGATATTGAGATACTGTCCAGGATGAACAATCTATGCTACAAACCTATGCGTTTTTTCGTTCTGTCATACTATATTCTTCCAGAAGAGTTACACTTTTCATGTCCCATAGCATTTCATCTCCGCGACAGCCGAAAAACAATTTCTAAATTCTGAATTCTAAAATACTAACGTTCTTGAATGGGAGTATAAGAAGTATTATGCTCTCCTGTATAAATTTGTGTAGGACGAAAAATCCGATTTGCTGTTAACTGTTCTTTCCAGTGAGCTAACCAACCAGCTACACGAGCAATAGCAAATATAGGTGTAAATAAATCACTAGGGATTCCTAATTTTCGATAAACCAAACCAGAATAAAAATCCACATTTGGGTAAATCCCTTTGTGGCCTAATTTTTCCTCTACAGCCTTTTCCATCTCTAAAGCAATCTCATAATATTTGTCATAGCCAAACTTATCAAATAACTTTTCTGCCAGTTCCTGAAGAATAATAGCTCGTGGGTCTTTCACTTTATAGACTCTGTGACCAAAACCCATAATTTTTGCCTTTGTCTCCAAACATTTTTCTAGATATGGCCTAACATTTTCTACAGAACCAATTTCGGACAACATAGTAATAACGTCTTCATTAGCACCCCCATGTAGTGGGCCAGCCAAAGTTCCCACTGCCGAAGCGATAACTGCATAAGGATCTGTCAAAGTAGAAGAAGTTACCATAGCTGAGAATGTAGAAGCATTAATAGTATGTTCAGCATGGAGAGTCAGACAAACATCAAATACCTGTGCTGCTAGTGGATCGGGTTCCCGTTCATTCAGCATATATAAAAAGTTGGCTGCATAGTCCAGGTCATCTTTTGGCTGTACAGCATCGTTACCTTTACGCATTAACTCGGAAGCAGCTACCATAGTTGGGATTTTGGCCAGTAACCTGACCACTGCAGACCTAATATATTCTGGGTTATCAAGAGCACGGCGAGAATAAAATAAACCTAAAGCTGCTGCTGAAGTCTGTAGAGCGTCCATGGGATGTCCAGTTTCTGGGAAACATTTCATCATGTCCCGAATTCTGTACTTAATTCTTCTGTGATAGCGAATGTCATGCTCAAAGCTTTCTAATTCTTCTTTGTTAGGAAGATAGCCCCAAATTAATAAATATGCTGTTTCCAGAAAAGAACTCTTTTTTGCCAGTTCCTGAATATTAATGCCTCGATATTCCAGTACTCCTAGCTGTCCATCGACGTAGCTGATACTTGATTGGGTAGCGGGAACACCTTCTAAACCTGGTTTAAATTCTATGCAGACGACAGACATTACTATACCTTTTACTTAGTTAGAATATTCTGAACTTACATTATCAACTAGCTTAGTTGTGTTGTGGTTTTGACAATAATTTATTAATAATTCTGGCTATTGATACTTCCACCGTTAAATCAGATAAATCAGAGATGATAATGGGGGATGATTGCTTCTGAGATTTTTAACTAGGTAACAAATCAAATTTTCCATCAAATATCAGTAAAGTATTTCATTAATAAATTTCATTAATTGATAATTGATAATTGATAATTGATAATTACCTCTGGTTAAAACCGAGAGGATTGAATATAAGGAAATATTATTCTTTTTTTCCCCTTAAAAGGGGAGGCTTTAAACCATAATTATTTAATTATTTAATTATTAATTACTAATTATTCGGTAACTATTATCAAGTCTAAAAATTGCTTTTTTACAATCTTTATAGAGCAGTATTTAAAGTTAATATTTCAGCAAAAATATTTTCTATTCATTCACAAAGTTTATGAGTTAATTTAACATGAAAATTACGTCTATTATTGGCTATTTTATTATGTTATTTTGCTATTTTATTCTGGAGTATTAGCAAATTATTTTAACCTATATTTTGATTTTTATAGCAGTAAATTCTTTGGTGTTTGATATCAATTATCATTAATTAACCATAATAAATCAGTGATATTTAGATTGTTAAATATGACTTATACGCGGTAGACATTGCCACTTTATACCCGATATATCGCCGAAATGACCATCAAATAAAAATTATAGCAGTCGAAGTAAAAGGTGCGGACAGTTCCAAAGTTTAAAACTCAGATAACGTAGTAGTTTCCTTATTCCTTCTTCCTTCTTACTTCTTCCTTCTTCCTTCTTCCTTAAGTAGAAATTTTGGTGGTGCCAACCAAAACATTTGACTATTGCCTACTGGTGAACCAACTTCAGGCAAGGAAATACCTATAACTCCTGCTTTTTTTAGTATCAATACTTGTCTAGCTTCTCCCCAGATTAAAATTTCTGCCCAATTTGCTAAGTCTGGTTGATGGCCTACTAGGGCTAATTCTCTATTTTCTTGAGGTTGCCATGTTTTGAGCCATTTTAGCCAGATATTAATTTCACCATCAGGGGCTAGTGGTAAAAATTCTTCTACTTTAGAGCTTAATTTATTTTCTTGAAAAATTTTAGCAGTTTGATATGCTCTAACTAGAGGGCTAGTGAGAATTAGATTGAAATGAAGACCTAATTTTTTGAGTTGTTGAGCAATTTTGTTAGTTTTGCGATCGCCTGTTTCTGTCAAAGGACGCTCTGCATCTGTGGGATAATTTTCTGCATCTGCAGCTATACCGTGACGGATGAAATAAACATTTATACTCATAAACTGTTTAGCATTCAAACTATATAATCAAATTTTTGTTAGAGATAATGAGCTTTTAGTGTAACTGCTATTGCAAAACTGCTTATACCACTTTATATAAAAAAAGTCAATTTTAATCAAAAAAATAATAGACATCTCCTCCAAAAGAGGGAGTAGGCAGTAGGGACGTTCCATGGAACGTCCCTACAGAGTAGAGGGAAAACATTGATAATTTGTGTGTGATAATTGATTTGATTTTTTATGATCGGAGATGTCTAATCGCAGTCGAAGGAGCTGAAGAATTAGACAAAACCAGATTTTTTTTCTGCCTTCTGCCCTCTGCCTTCTGCCTTTTGCCTTTTGCCTCGCATTACTGTTTTACATACAAAAAACCCCTGCCTTCAGATAGACAGGGGCTTTATAAACCAATCACATATTTTTGCCATTCTTGATTCCTACCACTTTTAACGTGTTTAGTCAATTCAAAGTAAAGGCCACTATAGGGTTTTCGAGGAAGATAATGCAAAGTCATATTAGCCTCCTTTGGAGTGCGACTACCTTTACGGACATTGCAGCGAACACAAGCAGTCACAAGATTTTCCCAGGTATCGCCACCACCACGCGATCGCGGCACTACATGATCTAAGGTTAAATCGTCGCCTGTATAACTACAGTATTGACAGGAATGACCATCTCGGTGCATAATGTTTCGGCGTGTCAAAGGAATATCCTTATAAGGGACTCGGACATAGTATCGCAGTCGAATAACTGTAGGCAAGGGAATATCTGGCAGGATATATACCCCGTTATGCTCAATCTGCTCCGCTTTACCTTTGAGCAACAAGACGATCGCTCGTCGCCAACTCGTGATATTGAGCGGTTCATAAGAAGCGTTCAACACTAAAACATTGGCCATTGATATTTCTGAAAAGATAATATTTTCTCATAGGTTAACACAATCGATCTTTGCTTGGGACAAAAGTTTAGCTGAATAGCCGAGAAGCCTCACGCCATAATACGCAGATTTGACGGATGAATCGGCAGCAATTCGATGCCCATTCAATTTGCAACCATCCCACCAGAAGCTTTCGCCCTAGTTGAAAAACTTGTATTATTATTTTGCAATAACCCTGGAAATTTTCCACCATGCGCACTGCCTACCAATATAAATTAAGGCCCAACAAAGAACAAATAGCCACAATAGAAATGTGGTTGGAATTGTTGCGTCGGCAGTACAACTATAGGTTAGGGGAGCGGTTCTCGTGGTGGTCAGAAAACCGTTGTCCAGTTAATGCCTGCCCCTTGGTGATGCCAATTCCTCAACTCAGAGATAATCCAAATTATTACTCTCAAAAACGAGATTTGGTCAATACCAAAGACAAGTTTCCTGAGTATAAGCTGATTCATTCTCAGGTTTTACAGGATTGCATAAAACGGGTAAAACTTGCCTTTGATAGATGGTTGAAAGCAGATAAAAATGGACATAAATTAGGGAAACCAAGATTTAAAGGAAAAGGACGTTATCGTAGTTTTACTTATCCTCAAACCAAACAAACCTGCATTGAACGAAATCAAATTAATTTCCCCAAAATAGGCAAGGTAAAGTTAATTCAGCATCGTCCAATACCAGAAGGGTTTATAATTAAAACAGTGACGATTAGTCGCAAAGCTGATGGTTATTATGTGACTTTATCCCTAGAAGACAAATCAGTTCCAGCTTCGAGTTGTAAAGTTGAACCTACATTAAAAAATACTCTGGGAATCGATATGGGACTGAAGGAATTCTTAGTAACAAGTGAAGGAGAATCTGTACCCATACCTCAATACTATCGAAAATCTCAGCAACGATTAAAGACCCTACAAAAACGTTTATCTCGAAAGAAAAAAGGTAGCAAAAGGTGTCTCAAAGCAGTCAAAACTGTAGCCAAACAACATAAAAAAGTAGCCGATAAACGTAAAAATTTCCACTTTAAAACCGCCAATGAATTGTTATCAAAAGCGGATGTTATTGCCCACGAAAACTTAAACATTAAAGGGCTCGCAAAGACTCGTTTGAGTAAATCAATTAACGATGCTGGATGGGGACGATTCCTAACTATTTTAACTGTCAAAGCCGAAAATGCTGGACAGAAAACCATAGCAGTAAACCCCAAAAATACCAGCCAAGATTGCTCAAATTGTGGTGAAAAAGTCCCCAAAGAATTAAACATACGAACTCATTCTTGCCCGCATTGCGGTATTGTAATAGACCGCGACTGGAATGCAGCGATAAATATAAAAAATAGGGCGGTAGGGCATTCCGTCCTTAAAGCTCGTGAAGCCCGAAGGGCTACGAAACGAGAAGCCCACACTATAGCGCCAGCTTAGTGTGGGAGTATGTCACAGTTAAACAATTTTTTGACAAACAAATTTAAGGTATAAAAAACTTGGCGTTGCTGATTCTGGGTATGATTTGAGAATTTTGTATTTTGGATTTTGTATTCTGGATTTTGGATTGTTTGAACTACTTGTTAATATTAACTGTTCCCTGTTCCCTGTTCCCTGTTCCCTATTCCCTATAAAAAAAATCTTCCCGATCTGTAGTTGTATAGCCTGATAATCACAATTATGGTAGCAAATAGTTTTAGACCGGAAAGTTAACCAATTGAGGAGTTAGTCAAAATGTTGAGTTGGGAAAACCCTTCTTTTAAAACTCTGATAACAGAAAGCTTAAATCAGGGATCGATAGAAAGTGATGCTTATGGAGGGATTTGTCAAAGAGCTTGGGTAGAAATTAACGACCGGGCATTGGCCTATAATGTTCGACAGCTTAAAAATATTCTATCAGCAAAAACTAAATTAATGGGAGTAGTTAAAGCAGATGCTTATGGCCATGGAGCGTGTCAAGTATCTCAAACTATTTTAGAGGCAGGTGCAGATTGGTTGGCAGTCGCAACAGTGCCAGAGGGAATAGAGTTAAGGTTAGCTGGCATTGAAGCACCAATTTTAATTTTAGGGGCAACAGACCGACCAGAGCAAATTCAAGCGATCGCTCACTGGCAACTTGAACCAACTATTTGTACGCCTCAGCAAGCTTTAGTTTTTTCAGAGACTCTTTCCCATTACACTAAAGCAATGCCAGTGCATCTCATGTTGGATACAGGAATGTCTCGCTTAGGAATGCCTTGGCAAGAGGCAGTAGAATTTGTACAATTTGTCCAGAGATTACCAAATTTAAAAATTGCTAGTATTTATTCTCACTTAGCTACTGCAGATAGTCCTGACCAAACAGTGATGATAAAGCAGCATCAAAGGTTTGAAGAAGCAATACGTTCGTGTCGTATGGATGGAGAAGGTTTTTCTGATCATGTACAGTTTCATTTTGCTAACTCGGCAGCAACTTTAACTGACAATACTTTTCATTACGATATGGTACGAGTGGGTTTAGCTATTTATGGTCTCTATCCAGCACCTCATTTACATCAAAAAGTTAACTTAAAACCTGCAATGCAAGTTAAAGCTAGGGTGACACAGGTCAAAACTATTGAGGCAGGTACTGGTGTTAGTTATGGTTATCAATTTATTGCTAAAAAGCGGATGCGTTTAGCAGTGGTAGGTATTGGTTATGCTGATGGTGTACCTCGTAACCTTTCTAATAAAATGAAAGTTATTGTGCGCGATAAATTGATTCCTCAAGTGGGAGCTATTACTATGGATCAATTGATGTTGGATGTGAGTGCTATTCCCGATCTAGAAACAGGTGAAGTGGTAACCTTATTGGGAGAGCAAGGTAAGTATCAAATTTCTGCTGAAGACTGGGCAAATACTTTAGGGACTATCTCCTGGGAAATTCTTTGTAGTTTCAAGCATCGACTACCTCGTGTAGGAGTTAGGAGTTAAGAGTCAGGAGTCAGAAGTCAGGAGTCAGGAGTCAGGAGGTAAGAAAGAAATAGGTATAGAAGGAGAAAGTTTTTTGTTTAGCTAGCGCACAACGCACGTTAACAGAGTTCTATCTCTAAATTAGCTTCCAGACATGATATCATACCTTAAATCATCAACACCAGTAATGGCAGGTGGAGATCAGGAAAACTGAGAACGGGAGCAAGATGCTCCCACTGTCTATACCGCGATAAAAATAATAAAACGGGAGCAAGATGCTCCCACTTGCTATATCATTACAATGCACCACTACCATTTTTTGAAGTTACTGTAATTCTCAAATAATATAGAAACTTTCCATGGAAGGTCTCTACAAGATCTAGTGTTCCCTCTTGAATTTCCACCTAAAACCTACAACCTAAAACCTAATATCATGTCCGGATAATTAGTGATAAAAAAACTTTCTCTTTCTTTTCTTCTTTCTTCCCTCCTTAATTCTAAATTCTAAATTCTGAATTATGAGTAGTTTATTTATAACTGTTCAACCGGACATGATATAAGACCTAAGACCTACCACCTAAGACCTACCACTAAATAAATTCATGTCAACTACTACAACTCCACGGGTAAGCGTAATTATACCAGTTTACAACGGCGATCGCTATATTCGCCAGGCCATCGAAAGTATCTTATCCCAAACCTATCAATCCTATGAAATAATTGTCATTGATGATGGCTCCACAGACAATACCCCTTTAGTCTTGGAACCTTATGTTAAGGCTATCCGTTATATATATCAAAAAAATCAAGGGGTTTCAGCAGCTAGGAATCATGGTATAGACTTAGCGCGGGGAGAATTAATCGCTTTTCTGGATGCGGATGATTTTTTTCTACCGGATAAACTAACTGCTCAGGTGGGGGTATTTGATGCACAACCGAATTTGGGAATTGTTCACAGTGGGTGGCGCAGAGTGAATGAGGATGGTGAAACTATTAAAGATGAGACACCTTGGGATTATGTGCCGAAATTAGATTTGGAGGGGTGGTTGCGATGGAAACCAATAGGCACAATGGGGACTTTGATGTTTCGGCGAGATTGGTTGCAACAGGTGGGAAGTTTTGAGGCGGGATTAGGTCAAGCGGAGGATGTCGATTTAGTATTGCGTTTGGCTTTGCAGGGTTGTGAGGCCGACTGGTTGCGAGAGTCTACTGTTTGTTATCGCCAGCATGACCGGAATACAATGCGAGATGGGGTATCTCAGGCGCGGTCTATTAATGGGGTTTTGGATAAGTTTTTTGCGTCGGAGTCTCTACCTTTGGAGATTCAGTTGTTAGAAAAACAGGTGCGTTACAATACTTTGGTCTGGAGTTCGTGGTATTTGTACTATACAGGTTTCTATTCTGAAATGGTGGAATATTTACAAAGGTCTTGGAAATATTCTCCTTTTTTACCTGTGGGAACAGTAATTAATTGGATTGACAGCTTTACAGGATTTTCTGAGAATGTAGGAGACGATCTGGATGCTGATAAATTGGCTAAAACTTCTGAGTGGCAAAATTTAATGAGTTGGGTGATTAGTCATAGTGAGGTTTCTTGAAATCTTTGATCCTACATTCCGCACGACAAAATGTAGCAACCGAAGAAGGAGTCATATCATGTCCGGTTGAATAATTAGACTTTGGTGGAAGGAAGGCAGCGGGAGCTGGAGGCAGGAGGCAGAAGGTTTTCTCAAGAGTGTCACCTTGATTTTAA
>NZ_JAAHHG010000248.1 GCF_010692555.1 Okeania sp. SIO3B5
TACTTGCGTTTATGTCCCGATCATGGTGAGCTGCACATTCAGGACAATCCCACTCTCTAATATTTAGAGGTAATTTTTCCACTACATGACCACAATTAGAACAACGCTTAGAACTAGGGAAATACCTGTCAATTTTAATTAGTTGACGACCGTACCATTCTGCTTTGTATTCTAATTGCCTAACTAATTCTGACCAGTTGGCATCATTGATAGCTCTAGCTAGCTTATGATTCTTGACCATGTTTTTTACTGCTAAATCTTCAACTACAATAGTTTGATTTTCTCTAATTAGTTGAGTGGTTAGCTTATGAGTATAGTCAAGCCTTGAATCTTTGATTTTTGCGTGTATCCTAGCTACTTTAAGCCTAGCTTTTTGATAGTTATTAGACCCCTTGGTTTTTCTCTTGAGAGACTTTTGAGCCAATCTCAGTTTTTTGTGTAATTTGTAATGATTCTTAGGGTTAGTAACTTTTTCTCCATCACTGGTAGTAACTAAACTGGTAATTCCTAAGTCAATACCTACTTGTTTGGTTGCTGGGTTCAGCTTTAAATCTCTAGGGTCATTGACTCTCAGAGATACTGACCATCTACCAGAGGGTTCAAGTTTTACGGTAATTGTGCTTGGTACACAGTTTTGGGGTATTTGCCTACTCCATCTGATAGGTAATGGTTCACTACATTTAGCTAAATATACTTGACCATCTTTCCACTTAAATGCGGACGAGCGTAAATTCTGCACTACCACCCGGCGCGCTTTTTCTTAAAGTTGGGATATTTGGCACGTCCACTAAAGAAGTTGGTGAAAGCTGTTTGTAGATGTCTTAAACCTTGCTGTAATGGGACGCTACTGACTTCAGTAAGGAAATCTAAATTCTCCTGCTTTTTCCAGTTCGTCAGCATAGCAGAAGTTTGCTTATACCCTACTCGCTCTTTGTTTTCATACCAAGCTTGAGTTCTAGCAGCTAAAGCTTTATTGTAGATCAGTCGAACACAGCCTAAAGTCCTCCTCAACAGGTTTTCCTGTTCTGGAGTAGGATAGAGCCTAAACTTGTAAGCTTTTTCAACCATTTACTGCTTGCTAATTCTAGGTTTACATTCTAACATATTCTGTGTGAAATCGCAAAATTGATTGGCATTCCCATACGACGCTCCCACAGGCCGGAGAGCGCGGGTCTTCTGCCAACATTTAGATAAAATAATTGATAAGGCACTGAGAGATATATGAGAAATCGGGCCAGAAACAAAATTAAATGGGAAATTCCATTTTATTAATTGGTTTAATTTTAATCTAGACATTCTCATTGCTTCCTTAAAAAATGGGATGTTCCGTAGCTTTATGTTTACTTAAAATCATAAATAATCCTAATCACTCTTATAAAGTAAAGCAATAAAAAATCAGAATCTTTAACGAATCTTTAATATAGTTAATTTTTGTAAATAAAGTAGAGACATTCCCAGGAGTTTGAAAATAAACTTCACCCTCACTAACCCTGAAGACTTAAAAATCAAGTCAGGGCAATTAGCTAAAAGCTGGGGAATTTTTGAGCGACAGAGTTGCGGAAAGGCGATACTGCTGACGCAACGCTTCACGATCGCTACTACACAAGAAAAAAACTCTTACGCTTTTATTAAAGATGTCTAATAGACATCTCCAAAAATCAAAAATCAAATCAATTCTTATCCATAAATTATCAGTTATTTCTTCCTGTTGCCTGTTGCCTGTTACCTGTTGCCTCTTTTCTAGAGATATCTAATAGACATCTCCAGTAATAAAAAATCAAATCAATTATGGTACATAAATGGCTTTGTTGCATGAAAGTATATAGCTGTCGCACTTGCTCCGCATATGTACAACAATAACGTGCGGAAACTGCTGTAACTATTGTCCAATAGATAAATAGTCATCATTGCCAAACAAAGCGATCGCTCATTACCAGAGTAATAACTATTGGACAATAGATAAATAATAATTGCCAAACAGAGCGATCGCTCATCACCGGAGTAATAACTATTGGACAATAGTTAAATAGTAATCATTGCCAAACAGAGCGATCGCTCATCACCAGAGTAATAACTATTGGACAATAGTTAAATAGTAATCATTGCCAAACAAAGCGATCGCTCATCACCAGAGCAATAACTATTGGACAATAGATAAATAATAATCATTGCCAAACAAAGCGATCGCTCATCACCAGAGCAATAACTATTGGACAATAGATAAATAATAATTGCCAAACAGAGCGATCGCTCATCACCGGAGTAATGACTATTGGACAATAGTTAAATAGTAATCATTGCCAAACAGAGCGATCGCTCATCACCAGAGCAATAACTATTGGACAATAGTTAAATAGAACATTCATAATTGCGAAAGAGAGTGATATAACTGCCGAATGGATGTTAAGAACGCTACTTTCATGCAACAAAACCTACATACAGCGCTTTTCAAATTGATGAACCACATCGTCATAACCAAAACCCTGTAGGGACGTTGCATGCAACGTCCCTACTGTGGTCTACTGAAATGAAAACCGCTGTAAATTGTCAATTCTTTCCCCCTACTCCCTACTCCCCTACTCCCCTACTCCCCCACTCCCCATAGAGATGTCTAATAATTTCTATCATCTTTCCTCTCATTCACATCCCTACCATCCGGCCCAATTTTACCATATCTAATCCACTCTGGTTCCACAGGTTTAGCTTCAATAGTAGGTTCGCGATCGTAAAAACTTGGTCTGTCAGGAAAATCTTGAACAGGTATATCTTTAACTATCTGTTTCATAAACTGTCGCCAATTAAAAGCTGCTGTACTACTTACGCCCCAGGTTGGTTTGTTATCATCATTTCCTAACCATATTCCTGTTGCCACTTGTGGAATATAACCAATAAACCACAAATCTCGTGCCTCCTCCGTTGTACCAGTTTTGCCAGCAACAGGTCGATCGTACAAATAAGCATTGGAACCACTACCATATTTAACTACATTTTCTAACATCCAGGTGACAATTCTAGCACTGTCACTGTCTAAAACCTGCTTTGGTTGAGCATAAGCTTCATAAACAACTTGACCATTTTGATTAATTATTCTTTTAATTCCGTGAGCGCCAATAAACTTACCCTCTGCTGCCAAAGTAGCATAGGCATTTGTTAACTCTAATAAATTAACTTCCCAAGTACCCAATGCCATAGAATATGTAGCTTTGACCTCAGATTTAATTCCCATATCCTCAGCTAACTCAATCACAGGTTCAAATCCCACATCCATCAATACCTGTACCGCTACTACATTCACAGAATAAGCCAAAGAATCAATCATCGATCGCCATCCAGCATACTTTTTGCCATAATTTTTTGGCTTATAACCATCTACTGTAAAGGGTACATCTCGATAGCCATCGGTGGGAGGAAAACCAGCAGCAACTGCAGCAGCATAAACAAAACTTTTAAAAGTAGATCCTGGTTGACGTTGTGCTTGAATAGCGCGGTTAAATTCACTCTCGGCAAAATTTCGACCTCCCACCAGTGCTTTAACTTCTCCGGTGGTAGCATCGATAGCGACTAATGCTGCTTGATCGAATCTTTGGTTAGCACCATCAATATCAACAGCATCTTGAATTACCTGTTCTCCTATTTCTTGCCAATTCCGATCCAATGTAGTTTCTATAGTCAAACCACCTGCATCTATGACTTCTTGAGAAACATATTTTGGTAACTCCTTCTGAATATAGTTAGCAAAATAGGGAGCTTCAACTATCAGACGTTTAGGTGCACTTGGTTGTACTTCCATTGGTTTAGCGATCGCTATTTCAGCTCTCTGTTGAGAAATCAAACCTGCTTCTTGCATTACCCCCAACACGATATTTCGACGATTTTTAGCTGCTTCTGGACTTACTAAGGGAGAATATTCACTGGGTGCTGGAGGCAAACCTGCCAAAGTTGCCATTTCTGCTAAACTTAGTCCCGAAACTGGTTTGCTAAAGTACACCCAGGCAGCATCAGTGACTCCATAAGCACCGGAACCGAGATAAACTATATTCAGATATAGTTCCAGAATTTCTTCTTTGGATAACTCCCGCTCCATTTTCCAAGCTAGCATTGCTTCTCGGAGTTTACGCCAGATAGTTTGTTCCATATCTAGGAAAACCATCCGCGCTAACTGTTGTGTGATACTGCTACCTCCTTGCACAACATCTCTAGCCATTAAGTTTGAAATAAGCGCTCGAATAATTCCCCGATAATCAACTCCTCTATGTTGATAAAAGCGTCTATCTTCAATAGCAATAAAAGCTTGAACTAAAGGAGTAGGAATATCTTCTAATTTAATTTTTTCCCTAGTAGCAGGCCCTGTTTGTTGAATGATTTTACCATCGGCGGCTTTAATTGTTAAAGTGCCGTCTCTGCTGTAGGAAGAAATATCAGCAATATCTGGTAAACTTTGCTCTAATTTTCGCCAAGTTACTCCACCATAAATAATAATACTACCTATTCCTATAGAAGCTAATCCTAACCATAATTTACGACTACCTAAAAATTCTTTTACTTTAACTATTCTGGCAATTTTATCCGCAGATGAATTTGTGATACTTCTATTATTTTTTCTACTACTATCTTGAGAAATATTATCTATTTTTTCCTGTTTTTTTGTGTCATCAACTTTTGGTGCTTGTAAGGGAGATTCAAATTTTTTACTTAACATTTTTGAGAAAGAATGGAAGTTATTATTTTTCCTAACTTTAGGCTCTATATATTGAGATTTTTTGACAATATCTTGCTCTGTTTCTGATAATATTTCTTTTGTATTTTCAATTTTTTTATCTTTCACTGTTACCCTCTTATACCAAATTAATAAATGTTTGCTACAAATACGCACGGTTGTTTCTAGTAGTTAGTAGGGGAAAATGGACATTCTCCCTTACCGTAACCAGATGGCCATTCGCCTGTACAGTAGCCAGTAAGAATAGCTTCAATATCATTTTTTAGGGTCAAACAGTATTCTTTTTCTCAAAAATCAATCTGACTACCAGAGTTTTAGTTGACCCAATTATTGATAATATTCTTTTTTTTAAATTGGTATTATAAACGTTGTACATAAATATAGTCATATGTCATATATAGTCAAACAATGTCAAATATCTTCGTGAATTTGTACTAACCAGCTACTAAATATTTAACAAAATTTAATAATTCTCGGCCTGATGTTTAATGGTATAACCCACATTCCGCACGTCAATTTGTAGCATTAAAAGTAGTATATAGTTTCTATTCTTGGTAAATATTTATACTGTATAAATTACTTCTCAAAAGTCAAATTCTCAGTCAAATATTAAGTATAAATACTTGCTAAATTATTGACTCCTATTGACCACTATAATTTACTTCTTAATTCTTAATTCTTACTTCTTACTTCTTACTTCTTAATTCTTAATTCTTAATGCATGACTTTTGACTTATATTTTTATGCTACGTTTTGTCGTGCGGAATGTAGGTTATACTGTATAAATTACTTCTCAAAAGTCAAATTCTCAGTTAAATATTAAGCATAAATACTTGCTATTATGATTAGTCAATCACGGCAGCTATGATTTTCTTCTAAAATTCTGTCTCCTGTCTCCCGTCTCCTGACTCCTTTGATAGTGGCGGCATCTGGCATAATGGCAAATTTATACGCTATATAGAACCCATTTGGGATCTATGAACGGGAGTGTGGGAGGAGAGGGGGGAGAGGGGGAAGAGGGGGAAGAGAGGGGAGAGGGGGGCAAATTTCAACTTTTTTCCCCTATTTTATTTCTCAATCTCCTGACTTCATCAGACGTCAGACTGAGGAATGAGCCAAAAATCCTCATCTTTCCGGAGATACCAAATGGCTTCTATATAGCGGTATTGCGTAAGTCCTGTATTTATCAAAAGTTTAGAATCAAGGAACATTTACATTTTGTAACTATTTAGTTTATCTTAAAAAATGAATGATATTCTAGCTAGTAGTCCACTATAGAAATAAATTATGATAGGTAATTATATTCTAATATTTAAGTATTTCCAGAAAGGCAACTTCTCGAAATCATTGTGGCTGACTACTAGAACTAATTAGGGCTTGCTGAAAAAGTCTTTTTAAGGAGTAGGGGAGCGGGGGAGTAGGGGAGTAGGGGAGTAGGGGAGAATTTTTTTGCCCAACTATGCGCTAAAAATGCACTCCTTTTTGACCATGAAGAGCTGAGAACCATGTACTTTTTCAATACCTAAAAAGGCTAAAATCTTTATCTGGTAATTATTTGAGATTTAATCAGCAAACCCTAATTATCTAAACTTAACATTTATTAGATTAAACTAATGTCCCAAGTTTATACCAAAGATTTTGAAGTTAAATGTCCTCCACAACAACGGACTTGGAGAAAAATTGCCCAAGAAATAGGGAACCTTCCCTGACCAGGTGTACCTATTCGTTTAATTTTAACTAAGGTAGAAGGAGACATCCTCACTTTTGAATCAAGCTTTATCGATACAGACAGAAAGCCAGTTTGGTCATCATTACTAGACATTAATATTCGTCAACGAGTTTCTAATAAACCTTTTGTAGCAGTTAGTATTATTCCTACAGGAGTAAGAGCCGAAATAGGAGGTTTTGCTGGAGATGCTACTCCTAGTACTAATCTTTTAGCAACCGCTTGTGACTATCTAATCACCAATCCCAATGCAGTTACAGCATCAGATATCTATTTCGCTCAGGATAATGTTCTGTACCTAGAAGGTAATTTAATCTGTCAGTTACTACTAGGCAATATTGGGGTTATTCCAGAGAAGCGAAAAAATATTGCGGCAATTGTCGAAAAGCCCAAAGATGAGCGATTTTTAAACAATGTTCTGAATGCTCTCAATGGCTTGCGTGCTGTGGGAGGAATTAATATCGACCCTGTAGTCGTAACGGGTGGCCCAGTAGAAACCACCTGTACCTATTCCCAGTATGGTAATGCTTCCGGTGAATTTCAAGGGATGGACGAGTTGATGAAAGCTCTAGATGTGGTGGAAAGTTCTTCTGCTGGGGCAGTAGCTTTAATGACCACTTTGCAAGTAGATGACAAAGTGCGTCAAGCTTACTACCGAGGAGAATCTATTGCCAATCCTTGGGGCGGTGCGGAAGCAATTTTGACCCACATGACCACTAATTTCTATCCCTTTACTGCTGCCCATGCTCCTTTATTATTGGAGTGGGAACATACAGGATTTGGTAAATTAGTAGATCCTAGGGATGGAGCAGAATTAATTTCCAGTGCCTATCTTTGTTCTCCTATGAATGGTTTAATCAATTCTCCCCGCCCGGTAAGATTTGATACTCCTGTAGCATCAGGGGAAACCCGGATATCTGTAGAGAATATTTCGGCAGTGGTAATGCCAGAAACAACTGTAGGAAATATACCTTTCTTAGCGTCTTTAGACCAAGGAGTTCCTATAATTTTAGTTCAAGATAATACCACAAAGTACGATATTACTCCAGAAAAACTACAAATTGAAACTCAGGGACACAAGATATATCGTGTCAATAGCTACATGGAGGCGACAGGATTACTGTTAGCTTTACGGAATGGGATTGCGGTAGAAAGTACAATTCGCCCCATACCACAACTCAAGCCGATTTTTCTGTAAGTTGATGAATCAAATATCTCCTACTTATAAGTTAATTGCATCCCACAATCAGGATATTAAGATTAGTCTCTATACTCCTGCTCATCAAGGTATTAAAAGTAATGGTCATCGTTTGAGTGAAGAAATTTACCAATATGATGCCCCATTTCTGACTCGCCCTCGTACTGAAAATATAGAGAAGAATTTTTCTAAATTATATGGTACAAAACATACTTTCTGGCTCACAGCAGGAGGTAGTCAAGGGGTTTTAACCAGTTGTGCTTTACTGGGTACTCAGTATAAAAAAGTAGCGATCGCTCTCAATAGTCATATTTCCACCATAAACGGCATCATCTTAGCAGGATTAGAGCCTTATTTTATTGATTCTGAGTCGCTGATGCCAACTACTGATGAGGTAATTACTGCTTTAGAAACGAGTGGTGTATCGGCACTGTTACTAACTCATCCCAGTTATGAAGGAGTAACTATCGATCTTGCCACGATAGCTAATTATTGTCAGAAGCATGGGATAGCTTTAGCAGTAGATGAAGCTCATGGTAGTCATTTTCCCTTTCTTGATAAACAATGGCGATCGGCGATTAGTGTTGGTGCAGATATAGTTTCCCATAGTATGCACAAATATGCCGGAAGTTTAGTACAAACTGCTTTGTTACATTTGCCTGAGTCTTCCCAGTTTAGCACCGAACAAGTGATGGGGGTTTTACCTTTATTTGAAACTACTACCCGCAGTAATCTTTTGATGTTAAGTCTTGAAGATGCAATTAATCTGGGATTTTCGGAAGGAGGTAAGGCTTTATTTGACGAAGCTATTCAGGAATGCGATGGTCTGCGCAGTCAATTGGATGATTATGGCAAGGTGTTAACTTATGATGCCCAAGTTACCGATCCTCTAAAAATTTATTTAAAGAGCGATCGCCTTACAGGAACAGAGTTAGAAGAACTTTTGTACGAACAGGGGATTGATGGAGAATTTGCTGGAGAGGAGGGATTATTATTAATTTTCTCTTTCCATCACAGTCAACAAGATTTTCAATTTATGCGGGAAACTCTGGCTAAAGTTGTAGCAATTTTGAGGGAAAAACCAATAAAGCAGATTGTACCTGACAGTTACTTTTCCCGTCGCCCTCAAATGAAGATTTTACCTAAAGATGCTTTCTTTAACCGGAAAGAAAAATTACCCATTGGGGAAGCATTAGGTAAAATTAGTAGTTGTTGGATTAAGAAAGTTCCCCCAGGGAGTCCAATCTTGATACCAGGGGAGGAAATTACTCAATGGCATTTAGACAAATTATCTGTTGATACTTTTATTGAAATAGTAAAGGAGTGATTAAAAATGGTCAATTTGACTGTTGAACAAATTGGATTGCTTCCAACGACAGAAGAAATAGAGCAGTATAAGCAAAAAGGATGGTACATAACCAAACCAATCTTCTCAGAGCATGAAATTGAGCAAGCTTTGTTAGGTATCAAACGTCACTATCAAGGAGAACGAGATACTGAACTACCCGAAAAAGTTAAGCCCCATTTGTTAGATTGGAAAACAGATACCCTTCGAGTTGATACCTACATAGCTCACTATAATCATCAAGTTCGCCAATTAATGAAGAATCCCTTAGTAGGTGCTTGTGCTGCTCTTTTGACAGGCAGCAATGAAATTCGACTATTTAATAGTGTTCTAGTCCACAAGTTACCTAAGGAGCGGGCTTGTCAAGATCAAACGTCCATTGGTTGGCATACTGACCTAGCCTATTTTAAAACCTGTACGTCTGAAAAAATGTTAGCTGTTTGGATTCCACTTCAAGATAGTGATGAAACTATGGGAGCGCCGAGTTTTCTTGAAGGAAGCCACTTAAAACAACATGATAATCATTTCAATAATTTGGAAGAGAAAAAAAACTTTATTTGTGATGATTTCGCTGCATTTGAAAAGCAACTTCTGGTTAGCAACCAATCAATGAAAATAGTACATACTCAACTTCGGAAAGGTCAATGTTGTTTTTTGGATTCTAAAGTATTTCATTACACGGGACCTAATATTTCTGAACATCATCGTTTTGCTGTCACTCTTTTTCTCCAAGACAAAGATAACCGTTTCCGTAAGGTTTATGATGAAGACAATAAACTGATTTATCACACGAATGACTTGCTCTGTCGCAGTCTGAGTGATGGTAGTCCAGATTATAGCGATCCCACTTTTTGTCCATTACTTTGGACTACTTAGGATTTAATATTGCCAGAAAAGTTTGTTATGTTTATGTGTAGCCCAATAAAACTTGCATCCTATTTGTTGAATTTATAGAGGTTTATGAAATATGGCACAAGAAAAAGCTAAAGAGACCGAAAATCAAAGGCCGTGGCTGTCTTGGATTTGTGATAGCAAAAGTATAGACGATTTAAGGAGGAAGTATAATACTTGGGCAAGTACCTACGACACAGATGTAGAAAAAGATTGGGAGTTTATGCCTGTTAACGCAGCACGAATATTAGCGAACTTGCTCCCGAAGAAAGATGCTGCAATTTTAGATGCAGGTGCGGGAACGGGGTTTGTAGGCGAGGCTCTCGCACAACAGGAATATACCAATATAACTGCTGCTGACCTTTCTGAAGAAATGCTGACGGTTGCCAGGAAAAAACAGGTGTACAAAGCTTTATTCCAGTGTGACTTGGAAGACACTCAGGCTTTTAGCAAGAAGGAGACTTTTGATGCCATTATATCCGTGGGTGTGTTCGCTCATGCACATGCTGGATTTATTGTCTTGCAAAATCTTTTCTGTCAGTTAAAAAGGGGAGGATATTTTGTTTTGACAGTACGGGAAAAATATTACGCTGAAATGCAAGAGGCGTTTGAATCACTACCGTGGACTCTCATCAGCCAGGAGCAGTTTCAGGTATATGACAACGAAATAATCTATGTTCTAGGCTTTAGGAAGCAATAATCATGAATATGCAGATAGATAGCCAAAGCGTTGCACAATTACCCAAGTCGCAGTTAAATCTCAATCGGTTCGTCAAAATTTCTGACCGAGAAGATCGAGGTGATATTCCTCGAGTAGCTTGGAGACCTCTGACTAAAAATTACAATTTACAGACCTGGAAAGGAATACATCTGGACAAAAGTCCTATCGAAATAGCATTGTATCCCATGCTACTTTATGAAATCAAACCAAAAACAATTATTGAGCTGGGTGCGCTCAAAGGTGGAAGTGCAATTTGGCTAGCAGATCACTTGGACTTGTTCGGGATTAAAGGTCATGTTTACTCAGTGGATATAGATATTTCTCAGCTTCAAGATAGTGCCAGAACTGACTCTAGAGTTAAATTTTTGGAAGGAGATTGTAAAAACATCAGTGCTGTTTTGCCTCCAGAAATGGTAGCAACCCTCCCTCACCCCTGGCTAGTGATAGAAGATGCTCATGTCAATTTAGTTGGAGTTATTGAATACTTCCACTGTAACGGTTTACAAACTGGAGATTATTTAATTGTTGAAGACACTAACAAAATAATGTGGGAAGAGTGGGCGGATTGGGATGATAAAGAATTTTTGGCACGAATGGAGCGTAAGCTTCACGAGTTGAGAACTTGGTTGGAGACTCATCAGAATGAATATTTAGTTGATGCTTACTATCAGGATATGTACGGCTATAATGGCTCCAAAAATTGGAATTCTATTCTGAAAAAAATCTAGTATCTAAACTTTGTGATTTTTTACACTAAAAATGGCTTTAAACTCAGTATTGGCAAGGGCAATACCTGTAATGTGCTTAAAATATCTAATAATAGATGAAACCTAGATGTATCAAGAAAACGGTTAATTTAAGGTTAAAATATTACTGTATTAAGGTTTTGACCTTATTTTTGGCGTGTTTTTTCCTAAAGTCCAGGCATCACCTTAACAGGACTAACGCATTACCGCTGTACATGGCGTATAAATCGGTCATAATTCCAGATATAGCCACTATAATTAGTGCCATTGCCTAAGTCCTGCTTTAAGATAACAGCAATTCTTGCAATTCTTATTAGAGAATATTCAAATAAGTTTGAATTTGGACAGGACTTACGCATTAGGAACTAATTTTGGGCGTTTGAGATTGCTTCCCTGCCGCTCGCAATGACAGAATTGCGTTATTTTGCGCAAGTCCTATTGGAGAGAGAAATTTATGGTTAACGATAGAATAAACCAAGTCGTAAATCAGTGGGAAAACCAAGGATTTACTTGTGAAATTTGGACATCTCCTCCTGGAGGTGGCTGGTCAGATCCCGGCCACTCAACTGATGAGATTTTTGTGCTTCTGGAAGGAGAAATGATGGTTTTCATGGGAGATAAAAAGTATAATCTTCAAATTGGCGAAGAATTTTTAGTTCCCGCTAAAGAGCCTCATGAGACAGTAAACATGGGTGAAATTCCCAATCGTTTTTATTGGATACATAAGTACCATTGGACACCAAATCAGAAACAGGATTCGTAACTTTTGTCAATTAATTCTATTGAAATCAAGAAGTGAAAGAAGATGGTTGATACAACACGGTTGAATGCTAACAGCCCTTTACCACCCACAGGTATTTGCACAACTCGTCCTCTATCAAAGGAACAAATTGCACAATATCATAATGAGGGATTTGTCATTATTCCTGGCTTCTTCGATCCAGAAGAAGTTAAACCAATCAAGCAGGCTTGCGAAGCAGATCCAGAGTTGGGAGGGGCCTGGACAAAATGGTCTGACAGTAATGGCTACTTAAATCAGATAGTTGCTTGGACAGATTTAGGAGATTCTCTACTTGGGGTTATTCCTCGCACAGCTCGAATGGTAAATGCTACCGAAGTTCTGTTGGGAGGAGAGGAATGTTATCATTGGCACTCAAAACTCATCGTAAAAAATCCCCATTCCCAGGCTTGGATTGAATGGCATCAAGGATATGGAGGTTGGTACAATGATGGTTGTCTATACCCCCATTTTGTGACTTGTACGTTGGCTATCGACCACCATAGTAAAGAAAACGGATGTCTTCAAGTCGTTAAAAAATCTCAATTAATAGGCCGCCTTGACCATAAAATTGTTGGAGGAGATACTTTAGCTATAGATCCAGTATGGATGGAAAAAGTCCTGGAAAGATTGGAAATTGTCTATTGCGAGATGGAGCCTGGCGATGCATTATTTCTACATGCTAATACAATACATTGTTCAGGAAATAACTGTACCAATTATCCTCGGACTGCTATAACTTGCCACTATAATGCAGCATCAAACGAGCCATTCTCTTTAGAGAAAAACTCACACCGTCGTTATCGCCCCCTGAAGCGACTACCAGATACAACCATTATTGATGAAAACTATAGTTCAGTTTTGGGTAGTCAGGCTGTTATGGAACAAGGAAAAACATTTGAGAAAATAGTCGTTTACGGTGTCAAATCTGAGCAAGAAACAATCTCCGAAAACCCAACCTAGCTGGCCTCGTAAAACCCTTAGATCGTAATTTTCTCTTAACCATGTAGTTATGTTAACAAAAGACAAAGTTCTTTTCAATGATTGGCATGTTGTCGCATTAGCATCAGATTGTCAACCAGGTACCCTCAAACGAGTCCGCCTATTAGAAGAAGATTTGGTACTGTGGCGCGGTGATAGCCTGCAATGCCCAATACAGGTTTGGCAAGATAGATGTCCCCATCGTAGCGCTCGCCTCTCCCTGGGAAAAGTCTCCCAGAATAACTTGCTTTGCCCTTATCATGGCTGGAAATTTAATCAAAGAGGGAAATGCGAGCATATTCCTCATCATCCCGCGCTGCAGCCACCAGCTAGTGCGTGCGTGAAAACTTACCATTGTCAGGAACGTTGGGGCTTTGTCTGGGTTTGCTTGGGGGAACCAGCTCAAGATATACCTCCTTTTCCTGAGTGGGATCAACCAAGTTACCATAAAGTCTTTTTTGGTCCTTACCATTTCCGCTCTAGTGGCTTTCGCGTGGTAGAAAATGCTTTTGATGTACCACATTTTGCTTTTGTACATGATGGAAGTTTGGGTGCAAGGGACAACACTGTTATCGAAGAATATGATGTAACAGTTAACACAGAGGGTGTAACCCTTAGCAACATTCATGTCTGGCAGCCTGATACAGACGGTATAGGGACAATTGGCAAAGTTACTTACCTCCATAAGATTTGTCGCCCTTTAACTCTTTACACAGTCAAAAAAATCGCTAAAGGCCAAGAGACTGCCTTGTACACGATTTCACCTGTAGCGGAGGAAGATTCGATTGCATGGGGCGTAGCTGCTTTTAACTACGAACCAGATATGCTAGAGGCGGAGTTCCGAGCTTTTCAAGACAAATTGTATAGTGAGGATGCACCAATGGTAGAGTCGCAATGTCCAGCACGTTTGCCTTTACTTTCTGGAAATAATCCAAAGGGAGCAATCCCTTTTGAAACCCATGTCCCTAGCGATCGTGGTTCAGTA
>NZ_JAAHHG010000249.1 GCF_010692555.1 Okeania sp. SIO3B5
AGGAGACAGGATACAGGAGACAGTAGAAATGGGAATTATATCATGTCCGTTGGTATCGTTTGTGTAAAAGTTAGCCTTGATATCTACAGGAAATTTAGGCGTTGCTGATTCTGGGTATGATTTTGCCCCCCTAGCCCCCCAATTTTGGGGGGAATAAAACTCTAAAAGTCCCCCAATTTTGGGGGATTTAGGGGGCTTAACCAGAACCAAACAATCGCGCATTCATACTTCAATTCAGCAATGCCGAAATTTAAGTGTTTTTCTTGCCTGTTGCCTGTTGCCTGTTGCCTATTGCCTGTTGCCTTTTGCCTATTTACTATACAAGACCGATGCTACCGGACATGATATGATATGACATGAATATTCGCTTTACGCCTCAATGTAACTTTTCACTGTTTTGAGGGAATTGCCTTTTGAACGCTGATAATCGTAAAGCGTTTTGAAAAACTCAAGATCGACTTTGCGCCAGCTAACCCAGCCAATTCCTGAATATGTATCATCAGACAACGAGTACAGTACAAACCTTAACACATTGTTGATGTAAATCAGCGAAAACCCCTCTTGCTCCAGGATGACATTCTCTGTATTACTGCGCTGATGTACCATGATCTGGAATGGTGATTCGTTTTTCCAGTCATCTTGAATATCTGGATTGAGATGATTATATACCTTATTCTTGAAGTGATGAGCTTCATGCTCAAGCACGAAGCGAAACTCTTCTCGATCAGTATCCATTGCTGTTCTCATGAAAAAATCATGCTGTCCCTTGGTTATAATCTTGCGGACAAAAGGAATGGAATATATAGCCTTGACATTACCTAAAGCATAAAGCGTTTCTACCGTCTCCAGTTGTGAGACAAAAAAGCGTCCCTGCTCAAGATCAAAGCTATTATCAATCACTTGCTTCAATTCAGGAACTGTCTCCAGCTTATCAGGATCAATATCGCTTAACAAAGCTGGGATGCTTTGTCTTTTTTGATATTGCGTATCAGGAACCAAAGTAAGTTCTCCCGTCTCACCAGTAAGGAGATGATCTCTTAGTTGGCGTTGGAAAGAAGGAAGGTATACCTCCTCCTTTTTATTCCAAAAAATTGACTTAATTGACAACTCTCCCGATGAACTGACGGTATTATTAGTTTTCCAGTCTGCAACCACATGACCGACAATATGTGATTTACCCAGGTGGGGTTCCCGTTCAGCTTGCCAAATCTGTACAGCTTTATGGGTTGGTCTGACGGGACCGACTTTCAAACTGTATTGGTGATCGAAGCTATAGCTATAAGCTTTTTCTTCTTGACGATTCTGTTGCGCGATTCGCTCAATGTTACCTTCCATACCTGTTCCTTGAAGCGATAATTTTACTCCTTTGGATGTTTGTACAGAAGAAAGGCTTATCGTAACATTAGTATCATTGAATGAAATATTCTCATCATTCAAAGTAGCATAGTATTCTTTTATCAGAGTAAACCTAATTCCAGACAAATTACTGAAAGAATCAGTGTCTGGCAGAAATCTTTTTGCCAACTTTTCATACAGCAAACTTAGTATTAGTGATGAAGGCAATGCAATTAACACCAACATCATCCATTCAAAGGGAGTCGATAACCAGAAAAAGGAAAGAAAAGAATTACTGAAAACAATAGGATCTGTTTCATCAAAGAACATATCAAATGCCAATACATATTGATTTCCATCAATATCTTTAAAACGATACCAGAGTGTTCTTATTGCAATGGGCGTAACAATATCAGTGATATCAATGAAAATTCCAGTAAGTCCTGATGTATCTTCAGAAAAATTTTTCAAATAAACAGTCTCATATTGACTTATACTAGATTTATACCAAGGGCGCTCCCTGTAGTCAATTCTCCTATTATTGTAAACTCCTTCTTGAGTACCAGGATAAACAGCTATAACACCATTTTTTTCATCAAATAGGTACACAGTGTCTATTCTGAATCCAGGTAGTCGATCTAAAAAATTCGGATCGCCTGTGAGATTGTCAATAAATATTGTGCTATATTCTAGACTAACGTCTTCACCTTTTTTCGAGGCTAAATCACTACTTTGCCCACGCACTATGTGGTCAAATTGACGAACAACAATGTCTTGTTTTGATTGCTCATATCGCTTTTTGTAGTCGGTTTTCGATTCTGTATCAAAGTCAGGGATACGGATACAATCAAAAAGGGCTTTTTTTTCCCTTCCTCTTATGGATATTGTGGGGGAACCCTCTTGTGGATTACATTCAGGAATAGTTGTTTCGAGGATAAAATCGTCCCTTGTGAGCAGTTCATTTTGAACCATTTCCTTAAGATTTTCCTGAGCGTCTTTGATAAAATCCTCAAAAATCTGAGTTTTAGGTGTTCCTTCTTTCAAACTTTGATGCCATGCAGTATTAAGAGCTTGTCGCTCTAATTCCTGACGTAATCGAAAACTTGGAACTGCAACGAAATAGAATGCGATAAAAGCGAGTAAAAACCTTACTGGTTTTACAGACTGGAAATTCATTGAATAATTTCTCCAAAACAACAACATCGCTCAAACCAAACAGATTGAGGGAACAGCCAAAGAAGACTAAATATAATCAGGACTTACGCAAAGGCACTATTTATAGATTCCAAATACTATTGGACAATAGTTTTGAGCGCTATATATGACGTATCTGCCTAAGTCCTAATTTTATATAGAATCCGGTTATACAGTATATGTTTATAATTCTATCCACACTTTCTCGCCTTCAATCTCCGGAAACTCCCCACCCTTCCCACACCCAAATATATGATAAGTATTCAACCGGATTTGATATTACAGATACCGAAAGCAATTGGGCAACGTAGCTAATTACAGCTTGAGGAATGTCTGCAAAACGCTCAGGGAAACGGGTTTCTAGACGATTTAATTTTTGGCGTTGCTGAAATGTAATGGTAAGTAGCTGAAGGTAAAATTGAAAAACTTATTTTTTGCGTTCATGCTTAATCTCAAAATCATTGGAGTTGATCTTCTAGATGTTGTTATAGATTTATTAGCAATTATGGGAACTATTGCTGCTTATTAATATCCTCGCCTGAGATTACTGGAAGAAGAATTGCCCGATGCCATTCCTGACTTCTAATATTATTCAACCAGCCATTGAAACAGGCTGGCTAATTTCTTTATGTCAGTTTTTAGATTTATCCAAACAGTTGTGTTTGTCCTTGAACTTCCTCAGATCCCCGATGAATTGTTCGACTACCTTTAGGAATGTAAATCCAGCCAAACTCTTGCAGACGGTAAGTTAAGTTAGAAATGCTGACGCCTAACTCATCCTTAATTTTATAAAGATTTGACCACTTAGTTAAATCTTTACCTTGTCTTTTCTCTTCAAGAATCGATTTTGGCATCAATAAACAGCCTGCAAAATATTGAGCTTGCCATTCAATAGAATCAATTTTGCTGCCACTTGCACCCCGACAAACAAAAGGTTGTTCTGACTGATTTGGCGTTCCATAATCACCAAAATCCAGTTCTAACTGCTTCACAACTCCATCTGCTTCATCCTGATTAATATGCAGCACCCAATGACCAATTTCATGTGCAAGTGTTGATTCTTGAAAGCCTTGAGGCTTATCTAAAATCTTTTCATTGAGTTCAATCAGTCGTTCGGTTGGTAAAATTCGGGCAGCGATCGCTCCCCCTTCATCAGGAGGAATGTCATCCCAAACAACTCCCAAGTCTAAAAAATCAGCAACTAAAGAAGCTTCAAAAGGCCACCTGGGAGAAAAATTTGCGGTCTTATGCATTCGCCTGAGAATATCGTTTGCCCTATGCTCAATCGACTCTTTGCGATAAAAGCAATACGGTTTGAGGATACTCACGGTTTATTCTCCTTCTGTTGCAGCTTGAGATATTCTGTGAGCGAATTCAGGATTTTCTTGCATTCGTCGGAACAATGCTAGCATCTCTTTTGGATTTTGCTTGAGAATTTCCTCATACTGTTGAGGAATTCTGCCAGCGAGGAAAATTAATTCCTCTTCATCCAAATCGAGATTTCTAGCTAACCCACGAATCACTTCTTCTTTTGGTGCATAGTCGGCGCGATCGTTCTCTAGCTTGGACAAATATGTAAAGTCCACTCCTAAGAATTTGGCCAACTCTCGTTGGGAATATCCTTTCTCTTTACGGGCCTTTCTTATTAACTTTCCAAAACTTTTTTCCACGGCTTTTACCTCCTAATAAGTATTTTAAGCAACTTTGACGAAAATTTCAACTAAACCCTTGACGATAAAATCAACTAGCGCTACAATAAATTTAGTTGAAAAAAAAATCAACTCACAAGACACTACTGGTAAGGTTGAAATTTAAGTCAATTAAATTTAGGCCCTATATATGGAGTCATACTCAAGTTTGCTAATTGTAAATTTATGAAAGTCTCAACAAGTACCGCTCACCTGGAGGATAGCATTATGCTGAGAACCTGGACAGATACACACTACAAATTGGAAGACGAAGACTGGCTGTATATTGCCACCCATGAAGAACAGAATTCTGCTTCTCTTGTTTGCCCAGGGTATGCAAGAGATGGGGAAGGCTTCAGTATTCACTTTACTCCTACTCACATAGAAATGTTAGAGCATTTGTTGGGAGCATTGCGAATTATTAAAGCGCAGCAGGAAGCAACTACAGATTATCAATATCCACAACCTGCAAAGGCGACACATTTAATTAATTAGGCTGCTGAAAAAATTGGTTGGTGGGGATGGGGAGACGCGGGGACACGGGGACGCGGAGACGCGGAGAAACGGAGGTGGGGGGGATGGGGAGACGCGGGGACACGGAGACGCGGAGACGCGGGGATGCGGAGACGCGGAGATGGGGGAATAGGCAATGGTTTCACCATAGCAAGGAACAAGTTGGTGTTTGACTTATGTTGAGAACCGTAAGACACCAGAGATACTTTTCTCACTGTTGCCTGTTGCCTATTCCCTGTTCCCTGCTATATAACCTACCACTTTCTTCAAGGCAGGCAAAAAATCAAATTAAAGGAAATAAAAGATGTCTAATTCTAATGTGAAAGCAAAAATTTATGTGTTTGGAGCTAAACCAAAACAAGCTTTATTAGTACCAGAAATTCCTATTGCAGTTCGTAATAATTGTCAGTCAGGACAATGGGTTATTGGAGACACAGATTATGGTTCTAAAATATCAATGACAATCCTCAAGTTTAGCAAATTTTTTGGCAATTTAGGTCAAACAATTAATACATTATGGGGTCAAATTTGGTTTATTGCTGAGTCAGGAGAATTACCTCATGGAGTGTTAATGGTGACATATATTAAAGGTCGTTCTTTGAATGATTTTAATCGTTTAATTGCTTCAGTTCAAAGTCAAGGAGTGGAGCCAGCAACAGGTATTTTTCTTCCTGAATTTGTGAAGCATAGCGGTCAAAAACCAGATGAAAATGGTGTGGTAAAACCTATCAATTATTACAGCTTAAAATGGCGTTGGCAAGAACGTACAGATTGGTCAATTATTCATCAGGCAGCAGCAGTGCTTTCTGACGAAAATAATCTATCAAGAATGATTGATTTAGAAGGAACCAGGAAAATGGTTTGCTTAGATAATTTATCTGCTGAAGAAACTGCTAGTTTGATGGTAGCTCATACTAATAGCGATCAAAACTCTTCTTTGTTGAGTGTAAATGTTAGTGATGATAAAGCGTTACCACAGGGAAATGAGTCTTTAGCTGCTGCATTATCTTCTTGAAGAAGGCAGAAGGCAGGAGGCAGAAGGCAGAAGGGAAAATTGTATGGGGATAGTCTTTGACAAGCCGCTCCGCGTCTACTCACCCCAAACAATTTTAAGCACTGCAGTTGACGGTGGGCTATTAAATCCATAAGGGAAAAGATAAATATGTAGAGACGCAATATTAATATTAATGATTTTTTGGAGTCTCTATTTACGTAAGCATTCAGCCGTCAGCTATTAGCTAGCCTCCTCCGGAGGAACTGCGTTAACAGCTATTAATTTTGAGGAAGGTAAAAATAATTTAGAAATTGAGACAGAATAAAAGTTACTGTTAAAGTTCCCTTCCTAAACCTTAGAAGTAATTATTTATTACTAATTGCTGTTTGCGTAGCATTCCGTAGGAATAGCTGACTGCTAATAGCTGTTTGCGCAGCATTCCGTAGGAAATGCTTACCTATTTACAGCTTTCAGTTTTAAAGTTTTTGTAGTTTTATGATGAAAAAAAAATTGGAAAACTTTAAGAGGTACAAATGAGTAAAATTGCTAAATTCAGGATTCATCAGGGTGCAAAAACACCAAAAAAACAGCAATGGGAAGATAGTTTACGGGGAAATTTAGAAGTTAAGCATCAAATCAGAACTGATACTATTAATGACTTGGAAAACTTCAGTCAAGATTTACAACATATTAGTTTAGTTGTTGAATCTATTCAAAATAATTACCAGGCATTACTAACAGAAAATAATCGCTTAAAATCGACTCTTTTAGAGTTAGTAGATAATTGCTACTGCTGGAAAGGAAATCGCTGTGAAAAATGCCAGAAAATTCTCAAGTCATTAGCTCCAGAAACTACTAGGAAAAAATTAAATACTGCCCAAGAATATGAAGATATTTTGAAGCAGCTTCGGAAACTAGGGTGAGTAGGGAAGTAGGGGAGTGGGGGAGTAGGGGAGTAGAGGAGTAGGGGAGAAGTAAACATCAGAATAATTAATAAACTACTGGCGTGCTAATTATCAAAAATGTCATTGCGCTTGTGTTAATTACTTAATAATTGAAGTTTCACCTCACAAAAGCATTCTTTTTTCACCCTTGGTATAACGATATCAAATCAAAAAGCGTTTTAGTCCGGAATGCTCCGTAAACAGCATTTAAGCAGTTAGCATTTCCTGACTTAATACTCCGAAAACAGCTTAATTTTAGATTTATATCATGTCCGGTAGCATCGGTATTATATAGCAAGGGTAGGGAACACTTAACTGGGAACAGGGAACAGTCAGGACTACTTAAGAGCAAGAAAAAAACTTAAATTTCCTGTAGATATTCACCTTTGGGTTTACACAAACGATACCAGCGGACATGATATTAAACCAAGAGAAATGCAATTTTAAAGGGGATTTCAACCCCTCTTAAATTATCCGACACCTATAAGTTTGGAATTTCAACCAAAACTGTTAGCCCAGGGCTAGTTAAAATCATCAACATTAGGGAGAAAAAAAATGACACAAACTGCATCAGAAAGTAGCAAATTTAGAGTTATGAAATCATTTGAAGAAATTTTAGATGCTAGGAAAAGTCTTGCATCAAAAGTAGCAACTAAGGAGGAAGAAGCGGAGAAAGAAAAAGGTAAACAAATCCTAGAAACTGCTGCTACCTATACTGCAGATAGTATTGTTAAAGGTTTGGCTGATTTACAATTAGATTTTGGTAGTATTGTTAATCAGTTATTAGATAATTTGCATCAAGAGTCTACTAAACTTGAGGAGTTAAAACTTGCCATTGAAATTGAAAATCAACATCTACAAGAGTTACAGAAAATTCGTATTGTTGCTGATGCACTGCATATTTTAACTCAAGAACATCAAGAAAAATTAGGATTTATAGATCGGAATTTTAACGAACATCAAGAAAATATTGCAAAGGATATGACGACTAAGCGGAAAGCTTGGCAAAAGGAACAACAAGAGTATGAAGTAGCAATTGCAGAAGAAAATCAATTGTTAATTAAACAACGAGAAAATGAAGCTGCTGACTATCAATACGAATTAGAACACCAGCGTAAAATTGAAACCGATGAATATGAAGAAATGAAGCGAAATTTGGAACGAGAATTACAGGAGTTAAATCAAGAGAAGGAAAAGAAATGGCAGGAAAGAGAAAGTTATTTGGCAGAAAATCAAGCTGAATTTGAAGAAAACAGACAGAAAGTTGAAGGTTTTGAAGAAGAGTTGAAGCAGGCTTATGTGAAAGCGAAAGATGACGCAATTAAAGAAGCAAGCAGACAGGCAAAAGTTAAAGAGGATTTATTTGCCAAAGAGTGGGAAGGAATGAAGAATGGTTATGAGTTAAAGATTGAATCTTTAGAGGAAACAATTCAGCGACAAACTGAACAAATTAACGATATTTCTACTCAGTTACAAGCGGCAATGAAGCAAGCACAAGATTTAGCTATGAGAGCTTTTGCTAGTTCTAATAACGGCGCTCAAGCTAAGTAGTTGTTGTTGAAAGGAAGAAGGAAGAAGGAAGAAGGAAGAAGTAAGAGGGAAGAAGGAAGAAGGAAGAAGAAAAAATCTTACGTTTTCTGAGTTTTAACCTTTCTTTCGACTGTGATAAAAGCTATAAACTACATTCATCATATAGTCATTCAGCAACCCTAAGATTTGTCTACTCTATCCAGTAGCTCGTAAGCATTTAGCTAGCCTCTTGCAGAGGAACTGCGTTAACAGCTAAAAATCTAAGAGTTTAAGTCCCCCACTATATTTAAAAAAGCCCGTGGTGCGCCTTTTATGGGGGTTTTAATCCCCTATTATACACCTTGAGAAGCTGATATAGCAGAAGAAAGAAGGAAGAAGGAAGAAGGAAGAAGGAAAAATCTTACTTTGTCTGAGCTTTAAGCTTTTGATCTGTCCTCACCTTTCCTTCAACTGCTATAGCTGACTGCTATTTCAATTGGTATAAATATTTAGGTGGTATTTATACCAGATTTTTCCACCTATATCGCAGCTCAATTCAGTCGAAAAATTGCAAATTTAACAGGAGAAAAAAAATGGCTAAAAGAGTTAATTCTAAAAATACTAAGGCTGAAATTTTAGAAGCTTTTGCAGAACTAAAAAAAGAAAAGTCTGCCCTAGAAGCAGAAATAAATCAGCTAAGTCAGGAAAGTAAAACTACAACTAAAACCTCTGTAAATTCAATATCAAAACAACCAGAAAAAGAAGTGACAAAATTTATGAACTTAAATCAAACTCGTAACAAACCAAGTATGCAGTACACAATTGAAAATTTGTTGATGGTGCAAAGTGGTTTTGGTGGAGCTATCAGCGAATTGTCAGAAAAACTTACTTCAGAAGCAACTAAATTAGAAGAAGTTCGACAGCAAGTGACAGAAGAAATTCAACAATTAAACAATTTGCATAGTTTAGAAAATATCGAGGAAAATACTTTAGATAATTTGATTCAACAGTATGAACAAAGCGCCAAAGAATTCGAGACAGAATTTAGCGATCGCCAAGAAGAATTACAACAAGAAATAGAGTCAAGTAAACAAACTTGGTCAAAGGAACAGCAGGAACATCAACGCAACATAAAAGAACGAAATGAACAGCAAGATAAAACTCGCCAACGAGATGAAGAAACTTATGAATATGATTTGAATTTGCAATACAATCTAGATATCGATCAGTATGAGCAAAACAAGAAAAATTTGTATAAGGAGTTAGAAGAATTTCAACAACAACAAGAGAAAATATGGTCTGAAAGAGAACAGTCTATTTCTGAACGAGAAAAAGAATTTGCAGAGGTAAAAACTGAGGTAGAAAACTTTAAAAAAGAACTAGAGTCTAATATTAATAACGGCAAGGAAAATGGGCGAAATATTGGTACTTATCAGGCGAAAGTTAAATCTGATTTGTTGGCAAAAGAAGTAGAAGGAGAAAAGCAATTTTATGAACTACGAATTCAATCTTTACAACAGACAATTCAAAATCAAGAACAACGGATTAAAAATTTATCTGCACAATTAGATTCCACTTTGACACAGGTTCAAGATTTAGCAGTAAAAGCTATTGAAGGCGCATCAAATTCTCGTTCATTTCAAGCTATGAAAGAAATAGTTATGGAACAAAAGAATCAACAGAAGAAAAGTTAATTTTTGGCGATAACTTAAGTTCTAATAATACTAAATCCTGTTTAATATCAAATTTAGTATTATTAGACAAATCCTTAACGAAATCAGAAGTCAGAAGTTAACCCACCCCTGCCCCTCCCCAACCCACCCCCGCCCCTCCCAGGAGGGGAGCCAGGAGGGGAAGTAGGGGATTTAAGCTTCGCTCCAAAAATATTTCGCCTTAAAATGCGGGGTTGCGCGACCCAATTATTTTGATAAATTAAATGAATCTTTGATCGAACCCTTGTAGAGATATTTAATGTAAAATCTCTACATTTTTCATTTGGGTAGACTACAGTAGGGACGTTCCATGGAACATCCCTACAAGGTTTGATGTGTAAAGATGTGGTTCATCAATTTGAAAAGCGCTGTATTGCAGAGGTACTGATAACTGATAACTGATAACTAATAACTGAAATGACCGAATAATTAAGGTTTCAAGCCTCTCCTTGGCTGCGCCGCGAGCTGTCGCTCTACAAGGAGAAACAAGAAAAATTTTTCCTTTGAGTCAATCCTCTTCTTTTCTAGGAGAGGTAAGAATTAATTATTAATTATTAATTATTAATTATTAATTATTAATTGCTTAACTGTGCCTATATTCAAACTGTCACTCTACTAATATTACTGTAAGTTCATACATATAAAATACGAATAAATCAGCCAAAAATTTTGATTTGAGGTAACAATTTTATGACTAATAAATATGCTCAACAAAAAGATACTGCTGCATGGATACTTCAAGTTTGGGCTTCCTTTATTCTAGCTACTTCTGGCACAGCGATCGGCATTTTTTACCTACCTGTAGATAATTGGATTAAAGGCTTTTTAGGAATGGGTTTAACATTCTCAGTAGGTTCTACTTTTACCCTAGCAAAAACTATTAGAGATAATCACGAATATCAAAGGATAACTGCCAGACTTGATGAAGCAAAAGTTGAAAAACTATTGGCAGAGCATCATCCTTTAGACAAATAATATAGCGCTACGCGCAATTCAAAAGTCAAAAGTCAAAAGTCAAAAGTAATATCTGACTGAGTTTGAGAATTTATAAAAATTAGCACCCCAGTTATTGTTACAGCAGATTTCAAGCATATAAGGTACAAATATTAACATTAAGATGTTGGTAGTGCGGGCATCTTGCCCGCGAAGGATATACCTCACGCCTGATAAAATCTGCTGTAATTATCCCGATATCTACTTCTGCTTCATAAAACTGATATAAAGCGTCACATAACGTGACAAATTAATGTTTACTTCCTGCTTCTTGTGAGGCCGTCGGCGGTTACTCATCCACAGGCATTGACGGTTAAGCTAACCGCATCTCTACACTTTATACTTATATCATGTCCGGATAATTAGTGATGAAAAAAACCAAAACTGTCACTTGCAGTACAAGTCTTTTTATTCTCCCTACTCCCTACTCCCTACTCCCTACTCCCTTCTCCCTTCTCCGTTATTTATAACTATTCAACCGGACATGATATTACATTTAAGTCTTTGTCAATTAACATAACTAAAAAAGTCCTCAAACCTTTACTACACCGTTCCTAGTAGGGAGCTGGATTTCTCGAGAGATCTATGTCTATTATAGATAGACTGCCAGAAATGCGAATAGCAGCGATTAGTGCAGAAGATACGAATTTCACCCTCTTACTACTTGCGTGTGAGAACGAGCGTATTATATTGCTAAATTGCGCAAATTTTAACTTAAGTCGAAACTCTCCCACTCCCTTCCGTATGCCTGTATCTGTGCCATAATGCGTGTGAGCCACTCCCTATTACAACTGATAACTGAATTCGTGTATCCGTGCCATAATCTGTGTGAGCTACTCCCCCCACTCACACTACACCAAATGAGCAATAGTTACCCCACTACCACCGTCATTTCTAGACGCTAATTCATAACGCTCTACCAACGGATGATCCCGCAAAAACTCATGGATACCCTGTCTCAATTTACCAGTACCCTTACCATGAATAATCCACAACAAACCATATTCGATCGCCCGAGAAAGTGCCCTATCCACCTCAATTTGAGCATCTGCAACCCGACTTCCACGAATATCAATACTATTTTGAGCAGTACGAACAGCTAAACCACTAGAATTAATCTCTGCTGGAATTTCCTTAGACTTACATTCTGACTTCTTACTCTTTTGTGCCTCCACATTTTTACTCTTTTTAGAAAGCTCTGCTTTTTCACCATCAAGAGATTCCACTTCTGCCAAACTAACTGTCATTTTCATAATCCCAAACTTAACAGTTAACTCATCATTCTCATTAGGAGCGCTCAACACTTCTGCTGTTTGCCCAATTTTAGGAATCCGAATGCGATCGCCCTCCTTAGGCATAAAATTCGGTTTCTTGACAGGGACAGTACGAGAAGGCAAATATTTCTCAGAAATTTCATTAATAGCTTCCGTAGCTTTCTGAGCATTTCGAGCAGTTAACGGGCCCTGTTGTAAATTCCGAATTACCGTAGCAATTTCTGCTTTTGCCTCAGCAATTTTTTCCTGTACCGCCACCTCCTGTGACAACTGTAAATCTCTTTCTCGATCCTTGAGTGCAGCAGCTTTTCGAGAAACTTCCCGATGTAAAGACTCCGTTTCTTGTAGTAACTCAGAAGCTTCTTTCGCCTTTGTTTCCTGTTGCTGTCTTTGTGCTTCCAAACCTGCAATTACCTGATTCACATCCTCAGAATTTCCTCCCACATAATCTTGCGCTCTATAAATAATCTCCTGTTTTAAACCCAACTTGCCAGCAATAGTCATAGCATTAGAACGCCCTGGAATTCCCCAAAGCAAGCGGTATGTAGGTTGTAGAGAATTGATGTCAAATTCTACAGAAGCATTTTCAAACCTTTCATCGTCATATTTGAGAGCTTTCAGTTCTCCAAAATGGGTAGTTGCCACTGTTAATAGCGCATTGTCAGACAAATATTGCAATATAGAAGTTGCTAAAGCACTACCTTCAGTAGGATCTGTACCAGCACCGATTTCATCTAACAAAACCAAGGTAGAAGATAAACCAGAATTTTCTGGATTTTCATCCTCATCTATTGCTTCTAAAATCCTAATAATGCGTCTAACATGACCAGAAAAAGTAGATAAACTTTGTTCTAATGATTGCTCATCACCAATATCAGCCAAAATTTGTTCAAACCACGGCAACTCCACAGGTTCATTAGCAGGTATAAATAATCCTATTTTTGCCATCAGTGCAGCTAACCCCAAGGTCTTCAGAGTAACAGTTTTACCACCAGTATTAGGTCCCGTAATTGCCACAACTTTAACTGGAGATTTCACCGTCACATCAATAGGTACAACATCATTTCCTTCTTCGTATTGCTGTTGCCAAACTAACAACGGATGTCGCAATTGACGGATATTCACAGGGCGCTCAGAGTCTGGTTCAGTAAATTGAGGTGGGTTTGCTCCTAACCATAAACTATAACGAGCGCGGGCTGTGGCCAGGTCAATTGTAGTAGCAATTATCAGTAACTGCTCCAAGTCTTCCTTGACTTCTGCCACTTTTTCTGTTATAGCTTGCCGAATAGCTTCTTCTTCCCTTTGGGCCTGACGCTGTAGTTGTCGCATTTGGTTATTGAGGTTGACAACTCCATTAGGTTCAATGTATAATGTAGAACCTGTTGTAGATGTATCGTGAACAATACCAGGTACAGCATCCTTTTGAGGAGCTTTGACCGGAATTACAAAGCGATCGCTTCTTTGAGTAATAATTGGTTGTTGAATAGCACTAGCTTTCCGTTGTAAAATGCCTCGAAGTATCCCATCGATGCGATCGCGCAAATGGTGCATTTTCTCTCGAATACCCGCTAGTTTGGGACTTGCCCTGTCTGTAACATCTCCCCTATCGTCTATACAGCGGTGAATTTCCTGTTCTAGTTCTGGATAAGTGCGTAACTCAGCTACTAATTCCGGCAAAACTGACAACTCATATTCTGGCTCATAATTGTCAATTGTCCGACGTAACTTACGAGCGCCAGCCAAAGTTGTCGCAATAGCTAAAAGTTCACCTCCAGAAAGTATGCCACCTAGTTCCGCTCTTTCCAGGGAATCTCCGAAGTCTTCAATACCATCAAAGGACAAACCCTGTGGCCGAAGTCTGCATCCTTGTAATCTATGTACTTAATACCTGACTTCTTAAAGCGACAATATTTTTTCGCTTTCTGAGTA
>NZ_JAAHHG010000025.1 GCF_010692555.1 Okeania sp. SIO3B5
ACTCCCCTACTCCCCTACTCCCCTACTCCCCTACTCCCCCACTCCCCTACTCCCCCACTCCCCCCTTAATCACAATCAACTAAATTCCCAGCAGAAACAAATCCAGACAGAGGAGAAGTAATTTCTACCCACCTACGTTTTTCTCCATTTCGATCGGGAATTAAACGATAATTTTCCACAAGGGTAAGCTGACTATCAACAGGAACTTTTCCTTTATATTCGGATCTTCTAGTAGCATTTGTCCGTACTGCTAAACCGCGTGGTGCTTTTTTACTATCAATTTGACGACATAAATTTCGATCTACTTGTGATGTGGACTCAGTAGGAGACGGTGTTTCTGTAGGCAAATTATCAATAGAAGTATTTTGACCAGAAGGTTCCGTTGGAGTTTCTGTAGCTACTTCAGAACATTCTATTAAATTGTTTTCATTACCTGGAAAACCCCTAGACACAAACCCGGAAATAGGAGCAGTAATTTCTACCCAAGTTCGACCCGCTGGACCTCTAATATTGCGATAACCTTCTATTAATTTCACTTGTTGATTTGCATCTACAGTGCCTACTGTGGGTGAATTTGGGGTTGGTCTTTTTTGAACGATTAAACCTTGTTCGTCATTAACTTGACGACATAAACTAGCAGTTTCTTGAGATGTTTGAGCTATTTTAATGGTTGTAGCGATCGCTCTTTTGGGAACACCGACGGCGATCATTAGTATTAATGTTAGCAATGCCACTGGTTGACGCATATTTTTGTCAAAATTTAAAAGTCAAAAAAAGTTGATGTAGTTTGTCAAATAAATATTAAATCCAGTAGGGTGCGTTACTAACGCACCATTCCACAGCACCCGGTGCGTGAGGTGTAAAATCGACCATTATTTCAGACACTGAAATATATTCAATGGTGCGTTACGCTGTCGCTAACACACCCTACTGGACTGACTAAAAGTCCCCCAATTTTGGGGGATTTAGGGGGCAATGCCGATCGGTATTTAAAACTGCTGCAAAAAACGTAAGTCGCTGGCATAAACTCGCCGAATATCATCAATTTGATGCAACACCATGGCAAATCTTTCTACGCCGAAACCTGCGGCAAAACCTGTATATTTCTCCGAATCATAACCTACTGCTTCTAATACGTTGGGGTCTACCATTCCACATCCTAATACTTCTAACCATTTACCATTCCACTGCAAGTCTACTTCTGCTGAGGGTTCGGTGAATGGGAAATAGCTGGCACGGAAACGAATGGGTAGGTCTCCGAACATTTGTCTGAGGAATTCTTTGATAGTTCCTTTGAGGTCAGAAAATCTTAGTCCTTCGTCTACTGCTAATAGTTCCAGTTGATGGAATACTGCTGCGTGGGTAGCATCTACTGTGTCCCGTCGATAAACACGACCGGGAGCTATGACTCGGATGGGGGGTTCGTGGTTTTTCATATAACGGATCTGGACTGAGGAGGTATGGGTCCGCATTAAGTTACCGTCTGGTAGGTAGAAGGTGTCTTGCATATCTCTGGCAGGGTGGTCTGGTGGTGTGTTTAAGGCTTCAAAGTTGTAGTAGTCGGTTTCCATTTCTGGACCTGTGGCCACTGTGTAGCCTAAGCCAATGAATATGTCTAGGGCACGATCTATGAGGTTGTTGAGGGGATGGATTTTTCCTTGGGGACGATATACTCCTGGCATTGATACGTCTAGGGTTTCGGCTTGGAGTTTGGCTGCTATTTCTGCTGTTTTGAGGTTTGTCCGCTTTTGGTCTAGGTTGCTCTGGATGGCTTGTTTGACTTCGTTGGCGATCGCTCCTACTTTTGGTCGTTCTTCTGGGCTGAGTTTGCCCATGCCTCCCAGGATTTTGGATACTTGGCCTTTTTTGCCCAGGTAGTTAATTCTTAGTTCTTCTAGTTTTTCTAGGTTTTCTGTTGTGGCGATCGCTTCTGTTGCTGTTTGGCGTAGTTCTGTTAGTTGGGTTTCTATTTCTGTTAGTTGGGTTGCCATGGTTTGTTTTTTGTTTTGTGCTTTTAACTATAAAGAATCTTTTTTTAGTTGAATAAATAGTCATGCGTATAGGCGAGTAGCGCCCAACATAACTATACTATCTGATTTTTTGTTAAAGTTCAACCTGATTTTTGAGTCGGCTGGGTTTTTTTTGGGTGCTTATCAGAATGTAGTTGGTTGAGGTGTTAACTGTAGTTGTGCTTTTTTTTGAGGATGATTCACGAGTAGGTGAATAGTTTCAATCCCTAAGTAGGAATTTGGTTTGGGAAAGAAAATGAAAAAGACAATCAAGAAGGCTACGATCCTCATCGTGTTTCAATCCCTAAGTAGGAATTTGGTTTGGGAAAGACTTATAGAATATGTCAATGAAGTTTTTCGTAGCTTTATCAAGTTTTATCTAAAATCTAAAATAATTAGTCCCAAATGGCTCCAGTCTTGAACTTTCCATCATAAAATTGTGTTTGGCGAATATGGCACTACAAGAATTGGTTAGGACATTTTTCAATCCTAAAACCCTTTTACAGTTCCCTATTCCCTATTCCCTGTTCCCTGTTCCCTGTTCCCTAGTGCGTAGCGCTATAATTCTGACTATTTTTTATTTTTCAAAAATCAATCAAAATGAAACTATTAATTAGTAACGACGATGGCATTTTTGCAGAAGGTATCCGGAGTTTGGCTAATGGTTTAGCAGCAGTAGGCCATGAAGTTGTTGTAGTTTGTCCTGACAAGGAACGTTCAGCCACAGGTCATGGTTTAACATTACATCAACCTATTCGGGCAGAAATAGTCAAGTCAATTTTTGATGACACCGTCACAGCTTGGGCCTGCGATGGTACTCCTGCGGACTGCGTAAAACTAGCCTTATTTGCCTTACTAGATACTCAGCCAGATTTAGTATTAGCAGGAATTAATCATGGTCCCAATTTAGGAACAGATGTTTTATATTCCGGTACAGTTTCTGCTGCCATGGAAGGAGTTGTGGAAAACATTCCGAGTATTGCTTTTAGTCTTGGTAGTTATACCTCTAGAAATTTTGAAGTTGCTGTAAATTTTGCTCAAGATTTGGTGAAGAAAATTGAAAATGAACCTTTAGCTAATGTAATGTTGCTAAATGTAAATATTCCAGCAGTTAAAGAAACAGAAATAGCAGGGGTAAAAATTACTCGTCAAGGAATTCGTCGCTATATAGATATATTTGAAAAACGGGTCGATCCAAGAGGCAAAACTTATTACTGGCTAGCTGGAGAGGTACAGGAAGATGTGGAAGAAACCAACGACAGCTCCTCAGTAGAAAAGTTATCAACAGATGTCCAGGCAATGCGTGAAAAATATATTACAATTACCCCTTTACAATACAATTTCACCTATGGTAAACAACTAGGCTATCTCCAAAAATGGAAGATTAATAATTTTCATGAATAAGTGACTTTTATGGAATAGAAATTAAGGCTAAACTAGAAAAGAATAGGCAAGATAATCAAAATTGCAGATCGAAAAAACTCATCAAAGCATTTTAAATGTCCGCACTGTGGTCACTAAATGCCGAGAGATTGGAATGGCGCTTTGGGGATTTTCTTCAAAGCATTGCGAGATACCGCCTGCGTTGATGGTTCTGCCGTCACGTTGCTATGAAAGGTTTTCCAGACTTTTGCTAGGAATTGCCGGACTTGATGTATCTGAGTAGTTAACAATTTCGTTGATTTAATAAAAATTTAAGTATGAGCGCTCCCACATCTAAGAGTCATTCTGTTACCTGCCCAATTTGTCATCGCTCCAGTGCGACACAACCACTAGAAGTATTTAATGGGTTATTTACTTGTCCATATTGTCATTCCCATCTGGTTATTAGTTGGAGTGGCCATTATGTTAGGGACCCTCTGGCTCTCCAACAGCTAGATATTGGACAAATGCTGAGAAGGCAAAGTAGACCTCTGGCAAGGTTACGTCGTGATTTGAGCAGGCAGTATTTACCTATAGTTGTGGCCCTCGGAAGTGTCATATTGTTTGGAGGGGCGATCGCTTGTCTGAGTAAGTTTGATTTTAAATTGGGTATATTTGATGGAGTCTTGGAGTCGGTGCAAGAGAAAGACTTACCACAAATCTAATCAAAACGTTTAAGTCGTTTAAATGGTAAGCAAGCTCACTTTTTTTGAAAGTAAACGTTATCTCGGTCACGATACCTTGGAGTACGCGGCCAGCCCCAAGCTCTATCGTTCGGCATTAAACAGGCAAAGAGATTTGAAAAGCTAGTGTGTCGAATGCAAAAAGCCAAGATAACCGAGGGAGGCCAACGTTACACATTTTCATGTAGGAGGGACACAACAATGTCCACCAATTTCGTTTTCGTATTGGATACAAACCGCAAACCATTAGCTCCCTGTAAACCAGGAGTAGCGAGGTCGTTGCTAAAAGCAGGAAAAGCAAAAGTGTTTCGTCGGTATCCATTCACCATCATTCTTAACAAACAGATAAACGACAAACGAAAAACCTTGCAATTAAAAATTGACCCCGGCTCATTGCAAACAGGTTTTGCTTTAGTAACCCAAGGTAAAGAAGTTATTTGGGCGATGGTACTAACTCACCGAGGTCAACAAACCAAAGATGCTATGCTTCGACGTTGTGGGATTCGTCGAGGTCGGCGGAATCGGGGCACTCGGTATCGAAAACCGAGGTTTCTCAACCGTCGGCGTCCAAAAGGGTGGTTAGCCCCGAGCTTAAAGCACAGAGTGTTAACCATTGAAACTTGGGTGAATCGACTTCGTAAGCTAACCCCAATATGTTCTTTAGCTATGGAGTTGGTGAAGTTTGATACCCAAAAAATGGAGAATCCAGAAGTATCTGGTGTTGAATATCAGCAAGGGGAGTTATTTGGATATGAAGTTCGCGAATATTTACTCGAAAAGTGGGAACGTAAATGTGCCTATTGTGGAGCCAAAGATACGCCCTTAGAAGTGGAGCATATATATCCCATTTCCCGGGGTGGCAGCAATCGCGTTTCTAATCTAACCCTCGCGTGTCAACCATGCAACCAAGGGAAGGGAAATCAAGATATCCGAGATTTCCTCTGTGGTAAACCTGATTTAGCAGCTAGAATCCTTAAGCAAGCAAAAGTCCCATTAAAAGATGCTGCGGCGGTAAACTCTACTAGGTGGAGGTTGTTTGAGACATTTAAAGCCACGGATCTCCCCGTTACTACTGGTAGCGGTGCCCACACCAAGTTTAACCGTCGTCGATTTGATTTACCCAAGGAGCATTGGATTGATGCCGCTTGCGTTGGGGAAATGAAATCACTGACATTGTTAACCAGACAACCATTACTGGTCAAAGCAACCGGGCATGGCTGTCGTCAAGTAATCCCTATGAATAAATATGGATTCCCTCGTCAGGGCTATAAACCTAAAAAACCAGTTCCCGGTTGGAAAACTGGAGATATTGTTAATGTTGTTACTGGGAAAAATGCAGGGTTAAAGGCGGTCAGAATCAAAACTGTAAGGGCTAAAGGCAGCTTTGATATTAAACCTGGTGACAAAATTTTGTCAGTATCAAGGAACCATATTCAACCAGTTCATAGACAGGATGGGTACGGGTATTCGTTTTAAAGCGATTTAATCGTTTTGAGAATATTTTTTCTAAGAGGTTTTGAATAATCAAAATAGTCAGTAGTTAAAGAAGAAGGCAGCTATGCTGAAGGCAGAAGGCAGAAGGGAATATTGTATGGGGATAGTCAACGACCTGCCACTTCCTGTCTACAAACCCCAATACATTTTTAAGCACTCCCATTGACGGCCTATCCATTATAAGCAAAATTCTTTACAAAAGTGTATAATGACTATTATCAAAAGCTTACGAGCATTTTGTTGGTTTTACAAGTTTTGACAAATTGACTAACTTGTGTACTCCTAAAAGTTGTTTTTTGTTGTTGCGATCACAACGACACTAGGAGCTTTCAGACTCTAATTCATCAAATGATATTTTTGTCAAGTTTTATGTTAAGAAAGATGTTTATAAAGCATAGGTTGACGGCGGGATATTAAACCTAAAAGAAAAAGATAAACCACTGTTTTTCAAGTAAGTCTAAAGTACTTGATAACTCACGACCGCCTATTGCAAAAATATTTTTTGTTCTACTCAAATGAATTGTGTTGTTAGGAATAAATCAAGTTGATTTGAGGAGTTAATTTACTTATGTTAGAAGAAAATGAAATTGTATATGAGATTTTACAGGAAAAAGATTTAGAACAAACTATTAATTGTTTAGTTGATGTATTTCCTAATTCAGAACCTATTTCAAGGGCACTTAAAGTTACTCCTAGTGACTTTTATCCCTTCGCTGAGATGATTTGTCAGAAAGCTGTGGTAGAAGGATTATCTCATATTGCTAAAGATTCTGTTACTTCAGAAGTAGCAGGGTTTATTCTTTCAGATAGTTTATCAAGTGAGTTCTATGAAGAAATAAAGAAAAATATGCCTCAAACTTTTGAAATTTTTCTTCAAGTTTTAAAAGAACTACATCAGCAGTACGACCTGGAAAAAAAACTTGTTAATAGCAAGATATTTCATGTCGGTTTATTGGGGTCTAGAGAAAAGTATAGAGGTAGAAAGATTGGCAATAAATTAGTTGAAAATAATCTCAAGATTGCAACTGAAGCAGGGTTTTCTAAAGCAATAGTAGAAGCTAGTGGAAAGGTATCGCAGCACATTTGTCGGAAGTATGGATTTGAGGATAGGGCTTCTCTAGATTATCAGACTTTTGAATATAAAGGAGTCAAAGTATTTGAGGGAATTAAGGAGCATGAAAGCTGTATTTTGATGGAAAAAGTTTTTTAATATACCAATCTTATTTGAGTTGTTGAAATATTGTGGATTTTAGGAAATAGGGAATAGGTAACAGGGAATCAGAAATACCGAAGCAATAAATAAATATCCCCCCTAACCCCCCTTTGAAAGGGGGGAACAAAAGAAAAGGGGTTGAGAGGGCGGGTATTTAACTAACGTTGAGATAATACCAATTTTCAAAAAGAATGTTACGAATAGTAAGAGCGATAAAAAGACTTTACAGGAGATATCCCTTTGACAAAAAAGATAATTTACAACCTAAAAAATGGTATTAAAGCCATTCATTCTGACTCCTGACTCCTGACTCCTGACTGCGAAGAAATACCCTAGATATTTGTAGCAAACATTTATCAATCTGGTATAAATCAGCATTTTATAGGATAAAAATAGCTAATTGAAACAAATAGGGTGAGAATAGCTAAGTTTTTTGAACTTTCACTTTTTTCTTGTGACTAACACCCATCCTTCAATAGTATTCAAAACTTTCAGATTTTCTAGGGTAAGGTTATCCAAATTTGATTCTTGAACTAATAGATATGGTTGAGACTGACTTTGCCATTTTTGTTTAATTTTTTGTGGCCCGACACGCTTGATGAGGCGATCGCTATAAAAGTTTAAAGAGGGACGGTCTTTTGTATCGAAGGAATAAACTATCTGACTGGGGGGTGTATATTTCTGAATCATTTCTCCGACTGGTTTGACTGGATAGTCTTCTTGCAATTCCCAGCTCCAATGAGGGGAGTTAACCAGAAGTAGGAGTGAAAGATATGTTCCCCAAATTAAGATTGACAAAAACTGACGGTCTTGTTGGTTTAATAATATGGTTGCTATTGTCATTGTCAAGGCAATAGTTGCTGAGATTAACCGTAAGTACAAATCTAGTTTTGTCTGATTCTCCTCTCCCAGATGAAAAATACCGCTGAAGTAAAGCCAAGCAACCCATGCTAGTAAGGCAAGCAGTGCAAAAATGGCTACTACTAGACGATGATAAATAGTGGGGATACCTTTAGGATGTTTTTTACTCTCACCTTGAGTATGAGGATATTGATAAATTGGAAACCGAAAGTATCCCAAATCTACTGGAAATTGATGCCAAATTTCTGTCAGATAAGTACCTACTGCTAGGGCAAAAGCAGGATAAATAGGTAGTACATACCAGGGGAGTTTGGTATTCATGAATGAAATAGCTAATAAATATACTCCGCTCCAGACCAAGACTAATTTTCCCCAACTGAGATTCCGATTTTTCCAACTCAGATATATTCCGGGAAACCAGAAAAGCTGCCAGGGGAAAGTAGACTCTAAAATTTCCAATAAGTAATACCAAATAGCTCCATCGTGACTGCCTACGGGTTGCCAAATACGTTTGAGAGATTGATGGAAAAAGTTGGCATGGAAAAATTCTATTCCGTAATGGAAAAATTGAGCTGTGTACCATAGAAATACTGGGAGCATCCCTAGTAAGATACCGCCCCAAAAATATTTACAACGCAATAGTCGGGGAGTATCCCATAAGAGGAAGAAAAGAGCGATCGCTCCTAAAAGTAATCCTAAAATTATTCCTTTTGTGAGGGAAAGTAGGGCAAAACTCAGACCAATAGCCAGAGAATAACGGAGGTTACGGCGCGATCGTAAAACGCACCATATCATTAGTAGAAAAAAACAAAGTACTGCCCCATCTAACATTGCTAAACGTCCATGTCGCACGACTGGCAATAAAGTTAAGTAGACTAAAGCAGAGAAAATTGCGGGGGTGCGGGGGCGAAATAATTCTCTGGCAATACTATAAATTAAGGGTACAGAAAATGCTGTGAATAAAGCAGGAAATAAACGGGCAGTTAGTTCATTTACTCCAGCAATATTGTAGACAAAAGCGATCGACCAATGTACTAATGGTGGTTTATTCAAATAGGGAGTATTATTGATAGTTGGATAAAGCCAATTCCAATTTTTTCTGGTTATTTCTCTAGCTACTTGAGCGACTATTCCTTCATCCCAATCTCGCAAAGGTAGTGTGCCTAAATTAGTAGAAAATAGTAATAATGCTGCTAATAATAAACTGGCAATTATAAGTAAATCTATATGGGTATTTTTGTTGGTGAAAATTTTATCAAACATTTATTCAATTCAAAAGTCAATTTGTAAATATGATTATTGTTTTCAACGCTTAATGCTAATAATGATATAGCAATCTTAATTTATCCATTATCCATTAATGAATAGCTGATGCTAAATAAAGGGCAAGTTTATTTTCTGGAGATATCTATTCTAGGGAGTAGGGAAAAATAATTTGGGTTTGCTGATTAATTATCGCGCGTATTAACTGATATTGGTTTTAGGCAATTTATGTCTTGAAAAAGTATGAGCTTTTCAGCAAGTATAGGTTAAAAAAGTGAGGATCTTCACGCCCTGCACGCAGCCGAAAAATCACTCTGACTATTATTTTGGCTACTGACTCTGTCATTCCCATTTATTCTACATCCTAACTAGGGTTTGCGTATGGAAAGTCTTTTTGCTATGGTAGGGAGTAGGGAGTAAGGAGTAGGGAGTAGGGAGTAGTGAAGATTGAGGATTTAGGGGAATTCTAGAAGAACTGGTCATTCATAATCCACCCTTACTTTTTCTGTCATAATGACTCCAAAATCTTCACTTTTTGAGCTCCATCAACCGAAAAGCTGCTACTTTTTTAGCACCTAAAATTCTTCAAACCTTTATCTCTAAATGCTTTTAGATTTAATCAGCAAGCCCTAACTACTCCCTACTCCCTACAAAGAGCAAAAAGACTTTTTCAGTAAACCCTAATTGATGATTTATATGCGATAATTAATTTTATTTTTGATTATTGGAGATGTCTAATACCATTTCTCAAAAACTTTTCTACACTTTCTTAAGTAGGTAGGGATGTTGTATGCAACGTCCCTACAGGGAGAGAACCCACCCCTAACCCCTCCCAGGAGGGGAAGTAGACATCATAATAATTAGCATTAACTGGCTAATAATTAGGAAAAAGGATGGCGAGGATACCTCGCCATATCCAATCGACAAAGAAAAGAAAAAAAATTCTTTTAGCCAATCTTCTTATTTATAAGAAGACGTAATTATTAATTATTAATTATTCATTATTAATTGTTGAATATGAACTTACCTGTAATTTTAGATATTGCCATTGGTTTAATTTTTATTTATCTGATTTTTGGTGTACTAGCTAGTGAAATTCAATCAATTTTGACAATAATTTTGCAATGGCGAGCCACCCATTTAAAAAAATCAATTGAAGAGTTAATTGCTGGTGACACTCATATCGGCAAAAATAATTCTAAATCAAGTATAGAAATTGAAAAAGTACAAAAACTAGCTAATTCTCTGTATCAAAATCAATTAATTAAAAACCTTAACTATAGTGGTGGCAAAGGTCCATTAGAAAAAGGATTTCGGAAAATAATTCAGATACTTGGTAATTTAAGTCGAGCGTTAACTGGAATTAATAATATTTTTGATGTAGAAAAAACTGCTCCTTCTGCTATTCCGTCAGATACATTTGCTGCCAGTTTAATTGATACGTTGAAGCTGCAAGAATTAATGCAAATGATTAGTGAGGATAAATTAAGAGATTTTATCGATAATATTTTGCTAAATATCAAGCAAATATTAGATAAATTGAAAATAGAAGATAGCAGTCAGCAGAAAAAGATTCAGGCTGAATTTGAGAATTTGCATCAAGAGTTGAATCAAAATATTCAGGATTATAAAAATAATTTAGCAAATCTTGATTTAACATTAGATAGAACTTTAGATAAGCTAGATTTATACACAAAAAAATCTCTAGAACTTTTGCCAGATAAAGATAGTAAAGAATTTAATAGCCAAATAAATTTAGTCAAACAAGTATTAAAAAATCCCGGTGAAAGAAAAGTTTTAGTAACCAAAATGGAACCAAGCGCCTCTAATTTATTAAAGTTTTTGAGAGAGATAATGGAAATGGGAAAAGCTGCGCAAACAGATTTGCAAAATAATAAGAAGGAAATTCACCAAAAAGCTATTGAAATGATTGAATTATTGCCTGAATCTTTACGAAAAAGTTTATATATTTTAGCAAAACAAGCGACAACAAAAATCTCAGAAACAGGTAATGCTTTACATCAGTTTCAGAAAGAAATTGAGAGATGGTTCGATAGTGGAATGGAAAGAGCGGCTGGTGTTTATAAGCGTAATGCTAAAGGAGTTGCTTTTTTGATTGGCGTTACTATTGCTATAGTTGCCAATGTTGATACATTAAATATGGTTGATAATTTATCAAAAGATTCTTTTATGCGGGCGACAATTAATAGTTATTCCCAGAAATTAATCAATAATAATTCTAATCCAAATGAGTTAGAAATAGGGGATATTGAAAATCAGGTAAATGCAGCATTAGATGATAATTTAAAATTACCTATTGGTTGGGGTCAAGAACAAAAAAATAAAACCTCAGTTAGTCAATCAATTACTTTTTTAGAAGGATTAAAAAAAATATTGGGTTGGCTAATTAGTGGTATAGCTATATCTATGGGGGGGCATTTCTGGTTTAATCTATTAGAAAATATTTATAGTATTAAAAAATGAATTATTGAGGAGACAGGAGACAGGAGTTCATTAATGGATAATTGATAATGGATAATTGATAATTACCTCTGGTTAAAACCGTCCTTGATTGAATATAAGGAAATATTATTTCTTTTTTTTCCCCTTAAAAGGGGAGGCTTCAAGGCGCGAATTATTTAATTATTAATTAGTTAATTATTCGGTAAGAGGGAAGATGTGGGGAGAAATAATACAAAAAATTCAACACTTATTCTTCATATTTTTCCTCAAAATTGATGCGCTAAAAGACTAGACTACCATAATTAGGGTTTGCTGAAAAAGTCTTTTGGTGGGGGTAGGAGTCAGGAGACAGGAGACAGGAGACAGGAGAAGAGAGAATTTAGAGGAGGTAGGAGTAAGAATTTTTCCTTGATTTTTCAGTCCAACTATGCACCTAAAATACTAGCTTTTTGAGCTTTCTAGACTGAAATAGGCGCACTTTTTAAAGACCAAAAAAGGCTGAAACAAATATCTGTCAGTGCTTTGATATTTAATCAGCAAGCCCTAATTATATAGATCTCAAATGGGTTCTATATTCATTAAAAACCCCTTTATGGTATTACGACTCAGGCAACGCCAAATTTTTTTTCTTCCTTCTTCCTTCTTCCTTCCTTCTTCTTCCCTCTTCCTTCTTCCATAACACAATTAAAAAATAAAAATAACTTGTAAATGCCAATCTAAATCTTGACGAATAATTTCTATTCTACTTATAAATTCACGCAAATAAAATCTCCTTTCTGATTCTGATAAATCCCACCAAAATTGAGGTATGGAAACCGCTTTTGCTGTCTCTAATAAATTGACTGGTGGTAATTGGTTAAATTGACTTTGTAATTGAGCAATTTCTGTCCTAATTTTGTAAGTACGGAGTTCGGCTGTTTCTTGGTCAAGAATGCCATTTTCCGTGAGATTTGGTAATTGAAAAAGAATGTCTTGCTTATCAGAAATATCCTGTTTAATTTTACTTTTAATTCCATCCATATTTGGCATCTCTAAAGCAGCGATCGCCGATGGTAAATCTCGACAAATTATTTCTATAGTTTGTGCCAAAATTTGTTGATAATTTAAAGCTTTACATTTTGGTTTGCGGGAACAACTTTTAGGGCGCAAATAAAGATATTCTTTCTCTTTACGAAAAGTAGTCACTTTTGTCGTAATCATTTGAGACTGACATTCTGTACAAACAACTAAACCTGCTAGAGAATGGGGGGCGCTGGCAGTGCGCGGTGGCATTCGGCGGTTGCGTCGGAGCAAACGTTCGACTTGAGCAGCTTCTTCTCTAGAAATTATGGGAAGATGAGTATTAGATATGATTTCATTATTTTGATATTGTAAGTCACCACGATAAACGGGGTTGGTTAACCAACGTCGCCCAGTGGTAACGGAGATTTTTTTGCCGTATTTTTTCTGAATATGGCGCACGGCACCGCGTAAGGAAGCAAACAGAAGGAAGTTTTCAAAGAAGTCTTTAACAATGGGGGCAGCACTTCTGTCCAGGGTATAACGGTCTTTACCTCGGCGATATCCGTAGGGTGCTTTGCCTGGTGGGGGTAAGGCTTTGATGCGGTTGCGAGCATGGGCAGTGCGAATTTTGCGACTGTGTTGGTTTTGGCGAATTTGATTGAGGAGTCTAAGTAGGTCTATTTTGCTTGATGAGTTGTTGCTTGGTGAGTCGGGGTTGATGTTGATATCTGAGTCGAGGGGGATAATTTGGATGTTGAGAGATTCGAGTTGGTTGAGGCGATCGCATACTTCTTCTACAGAGTCTCCTAATTCTTCAAGTTTACGAATTAAGAGATAATTAACTGCTTGAGTTTGGCAGTCGAGTAGGAGTTGTTGGAGTTGTTGGCGATCGCCTAAGTCGTGATAAATATGGTCAACTTCCCACCCCCAAGTTGTACAGTCTGGGGCAGTTTCAAATAGGGGGTTTGTATATGAATAGGCAATAATTTTCACAGGTTATCTTACCGAAAAATTCAGGTATAATATCATGTTAGGTTGAGTACTTACACTTTGGAGGAAGGAAGGCAGCTATGCTGCTATGCTGGAGGCAGAAGGGAAGAGAGGGTTAAAAGGGATAAAGTTTTTTTATAACTGATTATCCGTTAGCGTAGCTCCCCCTCCGGGGGAACATGATATAAAGCCTCTCCATGAATGGAGAAAAAAGCGGTCTAGGGATGGCGAGGTTTCGGAGCCATATCTATCAGACCAAGAGAAGAAAAAAAATCCTTTTATCTAATCCTCTTAAATTTATAAGAAGAGGTAATTCTAAATTCTTAATTCTAAATTCTTAATTCTAAATTCTTAATTCTAAATTCCTGAATGTTGACTTAATTCTATAATATTACCATCTGGGTCTTGGGTAAATAATGCAGCTCTACCGGAAGCGCTCATTTGAATTTGGCAATTATTGTTTAGTAGTTGTGTTTTGGCAGCATCTAGGTCAGAGACAGCAAAGGCCAAGTGTCTATTTCTGCCTAATTTTTCTAAGTTAACTAGATCGGGGATTATTTCTGAGGATACTATTAGATGTATTTGGAAGTTGCTGACTTGATACCAAGTACCGGGAAAATTGCGGGAGCGTTCTGCTTTTGGGAGTTTGAGAATTTGACCATAGAAATGTTCGGCTTTTTCGAGGTCTGAAACTAATAGAGCGGTATGAAGGGGTTGAGTTATTTGCATAGTTTATATTATGGATAAGTAATTGGTTATTTATTAATTTTTACATCTATATTAAACATAATATACTCACTTAATTCAGAGAGCAAATCTATTCACTGATAGTAGAATAAATATAAGTCGAAGCAAAGAGCGCGGATATATCAAAAGCTTATAGTGCTACTTGAATAGGGAATAGGGAATAGTAAACTGTTAAAGGGTTTTCGGTGCGGAAATGTTTCGCGAACAGGGTTTAGAAATGTCAAACACCTTAATGCGTAGCGCTATAAAACTCAGACAACGCAATATTTTTCCTTCTGCCTTCTGCCTTCTACCTTCTACTATAACATCTCAACAATATCAATTGATCGCCTAATTAGGGTTTGCTGATTAAATATCGCGCGTATTGACTGATATTGGTTTGAGCAATTTTAGGTCTGGAAAAGTGCGAGCTTTTAGATGGTAATGGTTCAAAAATTCAGGATTTTGGTCAAGAGTTGGGCAGAACAATCTTGGGACAAAACTTAGCTCCTACCTCCTCCAAATTCCCATTTCTCCTGTCCCCCTCCTGGGAGGGGTTATATCATGTTCGGTTGAATAGTTATGATTAGGATATAGATGGAAGAGATATCTCAAACCACTGAGATTGCTTCCTTCCACTCCGTTTCAGTCGCAATGACTTTATTGTAAGTGATCATCCGAACATGATATTAGGGGTGGGTTGTCTCCTGTCTCCTACCTTCACCCATAAGACTTTTTCAGCAAACCCTAATTATGGCGATCGCTAATTTTTGAGGCCAAAGATTTCTAACTTCCGCCCAATTTTAACCATTCTTCAGGAATAACATTGGCAATCAACTCGAAATTACCACTACTATCAGGTTTAATAACATAAGCTATACCCATTGGATCGGGATAAATACCTGTTGAAGCTTCAAATAGATCGTCGTGACCAACAATTACAGTATTTGTTCCTTTTTGAGGGACTGCCGTTAACATTGGATCTAATCTTGCTTTCATCTGAGCTACTTGTTCGGGGGTGTAGTCTTCAGCTTTAGGAAAGTTGAGGTCGCCATTTTTCTCGTATTTGCCAAATGCTAAATCTGCTGTTTGCCAAGCGCGACAATACTGACTGGAAATCACCTGATCAAAGGGAATAGCATTCTTGCGAAACCCTTCTCCAATATCTTTGGCTTCTTTCCATCCTACCTCACTAAGCACTCTTTGAGTCGAACAGTCACCCATCACTGCCCCTTGTGCTTGATCGGCATAATCTTTCTCAGTTTTAGCATGGCGAATGTAAATAACATAACCTCCTTGTTTTAAAGCATTAAGAAGAGCTGTACCACTGAGTTTATCCTGAAAGTTAGCATTGGCTAGCTCTCCCTCACTCATGGTTTCTTCACTTGCTACAGTTTGAGCAGTGGGTTCGTCTGTAGTTGTTGTATCATTTGTTGTTTCGCTAGGAGGAGAGCTACATCCACTTAAAACTACTATGGCAGTCAGGGCAGTGGCACTGATAAAAGAGGGAATTTGATTTTTTAACAAATTTAGCATTCTACACTTAAGTCTAATTAAGAATCTTTACTAAGATAAAATTTAATACAATTGATAATTTTTGTCAATATATACCTAGATAATAAATAACTTAGGTTTGTGTGTGGCGATCGCGTAGCTTCAAACAGTAAGAGTAGAGTTTTGACTTAGTTGAAAATTTGCGTTATAAAGCAGTATAATATGATAGTTTATCTGGCTAAAGAAAATCACAATTGTCAACTAAAAAAAAGAGTCATTGACTAGCATTGACTTAATCAAAGAATAACGATAGAATACACTCAGTAATTGCTTACTACTCCGGTAAACTGCCACTCAGTCATACATGAAATCAATTCATACCAAGCTCAAACTGAATAACAAACAGAAAACCCTGATGGCTCAACACGCAGGTTATAGCAGATGGTGTTATAATTGGGGTTTGAGCTTGTGGAATGCAGCCTATAAAGACGGTTATAAACCGAATGTCCGTAAACTCAGAGAGGTTTTTACTAATCATACAAAACCACTAATACCCTGGATGAAAAAGTTGTCGTCTAGAGTTTATCAATACGCTTTCATCCACTTAGATGCAGCATTTAAGAGGTTTTTTAAAGGATTGGGTAAATATCCAAAATTTAAGAAAAAAGGTAGGTCTGATTCTTTCACAATAGATAATTGTGGAAAACCAATAGAACTAAACGGATGGAGTCACAAATTACCTTTTATTGGTATTGTCAAAACTTATGAAGCCATTGAGGCAACAACCAAAAAAATCACCATTAGCAGACAAGCAGGTGACTGGTATCTAAGCTGTAGCTATGAATTTAATGCCACAACTACACCAAAAAAAACTGATGTAGTTGGTGTAGATTTAGGAGTGAAAACCTTAGCGACTTTGAGTGATGGTAAAGTTGTGACAAGTGTGAAATCTTATCGCAGATTTGAAACTAAGCTGTCTAGAATGCAATACCTAAATCGTCATAAAGAGATAGGCTCTGCTAACTGGAAAGCAGCACAACTGAAAATAGCCAGGCTGCATAGAAAAGTAGCAAGCATCCGTAAAGACGCACTTCATAAATTGACAACATATTTAGCCAAAAACCACGGCAAAATTGTCATAGAAGATTTGAATGTTCGCGGTATGTTAGCCAATCATAAGCTAGCTAAATCAATTAGCAGATAGTGATTTTATGAATTCAGGCGACAGTTAGAATATAAGTGCCAATGGTACGGTTCTGAGTTAATAGTAGTTGATAGGTTTTTTCCATCATCAAAGACTTGTTCTAGTTGTGGTCACGTTCAAGAAATGCCATTAAATCTAAGGACTTATGACTGCCCTGAGTGTGGCTTGTCAATGGACAGAGATTTAAACGCCAGTATTAATTTAAGAAATGCGGTCGGCTCGGTCGTCAATGCCTGTGGATGAGTAACCGCCGACGGCCTCAGTAGAAGCAGGAAGTAAACAGTAAAATGTCACATTATGACGTTTTATATCGGTTTTATAAAGCAGATATTTATTCCCTTTGCATTAAAATAATCCTCTAAAAATAAATCTAGTAGATAATGAATGTCTTATATCATGTTCGGTTCAATACTTACACTTTGGAGGAAGGAAGGCAGAGGGCAGGAGGCAGAAGGCAGAAGGGAATATTGGTTCAAGGCCAGAAGTTTTTTTTATAACTGATTATCTGAACATGATGTTAAAACGTAGAATGTTTACTTCAAAAATTTACCCGCCTTACTAATGCCAAGTAAGGTTGGCAAATCAGATCAAATTAACTTTTCTCCTTTCTATAAAGTCAAATACCTGAATCTATTCAGAAGTTAAAACAATCCGATAACGAGCCTTATTTGCTAATACTTTATCCATTGCTTCATTAATTTGAGAAATAGGCATAGTTTCAATCATTGGTTTAATTTGATGAACTGCTGCAAATTCCAACATTTCTGCCATAAAACGTCGTCCACCAACTATACTACCTGCAACAGCTTTTTGATAGAAAACTAAAGGTAGTAAAGGTATATTCAACATAGAAACTGGAAGTCCAAGTAAGCAGAAAACACCCCCCTTTGCTAATAAACCAAAAGCCTTATCCTAATCAATTTCAGAAGAAACAGTGCTAAGAAGCAAATCTAAACTACCACTAGCTGCATCTATTTCTGCTTGACTTTTCCAATTACAAAAATGGTGCGCTCCAAATTCTTTCGCTTCCGCTTCTTTATCAGGAGAAGTAGAAAAAGCAGTAACTTCTGCTCCCATAGCACGGGCAAATTTAATTGCTAAATGTCCTAAACCTCCTATTCCCACTACTCCTACTTTTGTTCCTGGATATTGAATATAGGTGCGCAAGGGAGTATAAACAGTGATGTCAGCACAAAGTAACGGCGCTGCACTTGCAGAGTCTAAACCATCAGGTATTTTATAGGCAAAATCAGCAGGAGCGCGTAATTTATTAGCAAACCCTCCATGGTTTCCGACTATTAAGCCTTGATAACCTTGACGACATATATTTTCTTCTCCTCGTAAACAAGGGTCGCAAACTCGACAGGAATTACGTATCCAACCAAAACCAATGCGATCGCCAATTTTCAGAGAGGTGACATCTGCACCTATTTGAGTAACATTCCCGACTACTTCATGGCCTGCAACCAGAGGAAAACTGCTCACATCCCAGTCATTATCTTTCATGTGAATATCGGTATGACATAAACCGTTATGGGTGACTTCAATTTCTACATCATTACCACCTAGAGGTTTAGGTTCATATTGCCATTGTTGTAGTTTTTCACCTACTTTTAGGGATGCGTAGGCTGTAAATGTTTCAGTAGTGGACATAATTAATTCCCTTTTGAAAATATTATTAACTAATTATATTAGACATCTTCATAAAAGAGGTAATACCAATTTGATAAATGTTTGCTACAAATAGCTAGGGTATTTATTAGAATCCAGCAATTCTGCAATCCAGAATTCGTATGGGGATAGATTTAATACCATTTTTGATGTTTTAAATTATTTTTTTCGTCAAATAGACTTTATTTGAAAGTTCATTTATTATTTTTATTATTCGTAACATTCTTTTTTCAAAATGGTATAATAGGGAATAGGGAATGGGGAATAGGGGGAAATAACTAATGATTTCTGTAGGATAATTGATTTTATTTTTGATTTTTGGAGATGTCTATTAACTCCAGATATATTCGGATGCAGACATATCTCTACAGTTATTATATATTTTCTGTCCAAAATTACCCTGATTAACTTTACTCTTGGAGTAATGAGGTATGGCCAAATCACCCTGATTAAATCCCAACCTACTATTTCAAATATCTCAAAGACATAAAAATTTGCCAAGCATCCTCCAAAACCATTTTATTCTAGTAAATTAAACCCAGAAAGATAACACAAATTAATTTTCCAAACTACTCAATTTTGCTAAGTAATGCTCTCCAACTTCTCCAAAAAATTCAGCACTATCAAAAAGTTAGAAAAAGTTAGGAGTTTTATAAATAGATTGAATTTGATTTTCTCAAAGGATATAATCATCTTTTGTATATAAGCAAATTCTTATAAATATATCATGACTCCAGAAGCAGCTTTTAAATTTGTCAATAATCAATATTTTAACCAAAAAGAAAAAAGTTTCAGCGACTTGCAACATGATATTTTCTGTCTAGTTTGGGAAGGTAAAAGATATGCAGAAATATCGGCAAAAACTAATTTTGATGAAGGATATATCAGACAAGAAGCTGCGAAATTATGGAAAATACTAACAGAATTATTTGAACAAAAAGTCTCCAAAACTAATTTTCGCGGAATGGTAGAAAAAGAAATCCAAAAAGAGGGCGATCGCCAAAAATTTACCCTATCCCAACAAATGAGACAGTGGTTTGAAATCCTAGACTACAAATTTGACAGCGATAACGTTGAGGGTATAATTGAGAACAAAAGGTTTTTTGAGTGGATTATTACGATTAAAGTGAAGTTAATGGGCAACGTTCGCGTCCTCGTCCGAGGGGTAGAAGGGGAAGCAGAAATTTGCGATCTAAATGCTTTACGTCATTCGGTGGAGAGCAAAAGAACAAAATATGGATGGCTGGTAGCCGTCCGTCGTATTAGTAAAGCAGCTCGCGATGAAGCCAAAAAGCCAGAAAATCAAAACTTATTTTGCTACACCTTCGACGAACTCATAGACCAAGAAGCGGACTTCAGTGGCTATTGTCAGTGGTTGGAGGAACAAGTCAAACAGCGAGGTATGGATGTCAAATATGTTCCCCTGGCCTGTAGCAAGGCAGAGGTTGACCCGAATACTAAACAAAAAATAGGGGTCAGTCACTACGATGAAGATGACGGCTGGATAGATGGTTATGTTGACCGATGGCAGGGCGATCCAGCGAAAAAACATCTTTCGGTTTTGGGCGAGTTCGGTACTGGTAAAACTTGGTTTGTCTTCCACTATGCCTGGGAACAGTTGCAGCGCTATTTGGATGCTAAAAAGCGAGGGGTGGAACGTCCCCGCTTGCCTCTAATTATCTTGCTGCGGGACTATGCTAAGGCGGTTAATATCAAGTCTCTGTTTTCTGAGTTCTTTTTCCGGCAACACGAGATTCCACTGCCTGGTTATTCTACTTTTGAATTTCTCAACCGCATGGGTAAGTTCTTGGTGATTTTTGACGGTTTCGATGAAATGGCGGCTAAAGTGGATCGGCAAAAGATGATTAATAATTTTTGGGAGTTAGCACAAACGGTGGTACCGGGGTCGAAGGTGATTCTCACTTGTCGGACGGAGCATTTCCCAGAAGCTAAGGAGGGTCGTGCTTTGCTGAATGCGGAGTTGCAAGCTTCTGTGGCTAACTTGACTGGGGAACCACCACAGTTTGAAGTGTTGGAACTAAAGAAGTTTAACGATGACCAAATTCGTCGGGTGTTTTCCTTTGAGGCGGAACAGGCAACGGTGGAAAAGGTGATGGGTAATTCTCAATTATTAGATTTAGCTCGCCGTCCGGTGATGAGTGAGTTAATTCTGGAGGCGCTGCCAGAGATTGAGGCGGAGAAAGCGATCGATGTAGCAAGGATTTATCTCTATGCGGTGAAACACAAGATGGAACGAGACATTGAGCAAAAGCGGACTTTTACTTCTCTGGCGGATAAGTTGTATTTTCTCTGCGAACTTTCTTGGGAAATGTTATCTAACGACAAGATGAGTCTCAACTATCGAGAATTTCCAGACCGCATTCGCCGTTTGTTTGGGGCAAAAGTTGAAGCAGAAAAAGATTTAGACCACTGGCATTACGATATGATGGCTCAGACGATGTTGATTAGAAATGAGGATGGGGATTACAGTCCGGCACATCGTTCGTTGTTGGAGTTTTTTGTTGCCTATAAGTTTGCTGCGGAGTTGGGAGTGTTGCCTACGGATTTTGTGGAAGTGGCAGCGGCGCAGTCTAACGTCAATTGGGAGGCAACTGCTCAGGAGTACAGTTGGTCTAATTATTTCCAGCGGGAAGTAGATGTTCAGGGGAAGGTTATTTCTGTTGCGCCTCTAAAAACATTTTCTGGAGAATCTCTGGAGCATTTGTGTTCTACTTTTGGAAAGATGCCCCTGACGAAAGCAGTTTTGGATTTGTTGTTGCCCATGCTTTTTGGGGAAACAAGGAAAGCGCAAACCTGCCAGAAGCTAAGGGAAGTTTTGGAGGCGACAAGAGGTAAAACTGTCGAAGAAGTTGGGTATGTGGGAGGCAATGCCACTACGTTGTTGGTGAAAACTGATAATCTTGCTTTGGAGGGTTGTGATTTGAGTCACTCTGTCATTTTGGGAGCTGATTTTACAGGTGCAAGTTTGCAGGATGTTAATTTGACTGAAGCAAATCTGGCTGATGGTGTTTTTCTGGAGTCTATGAGTACAGTTAGGTCTTTAGCTTTTACTCCCGATAGTAAACTCTTGGCAGGCGGGGATGAATCTGGCAAAATTCATTTGTGGCAAGTTGCGAATGGTAAAAAACTTTTGACTTGGGAAGGTCATACCCATAAAATTAGAACCATAAAATTTGCTGCGGACGGTCAAACTCTAGTTAGTGCTAGTTCTGACAAAACAGTAAAGTTTTGGAATTTGGAAAGCAGTAAATGTTTGAGAAGTTTACCAATAGATTCTGAATTTGCAGAAGCTACTACATTCGGAGAAGCTACTGCCTTGAGTCCAAATATTCAACTCTTAGCTACTTGTCGTACAGATGGCACAATTGAATTATGGAATTTCCACAATGGTAAATGTCTAACTATCCTACAAGGGCATACAAACTGGATAAATAAAGTAGTGTTTAGTCCAAGTGGGGAAATTTTAGCAACTGCTAGCCAAGATAGAAACATTAAGCTATGGAATGTTAATAATGGAGAATGTTTAGCCACTTTATCAGGACATGAAAAAGCAGTCCGCACTATTACTTTTAGACCCGATGGTAAAGTCTTGGCAAGTGGTGGTTGTGACTTTACCATTAAACTTTGGGATATAAGAGATATCAACAATATTCCCTTACCTGCTACTATTCCTGCACACGATCATGAAGTTAGAGGGCTAGCATTTTCCCCAGATGGAAAAATGCTTGCTAGTGGAAGTTGCGATTTAACTGCAAAATTGTGGGATGTCAGCTATACCGATCGCCCACAACTACTGGAGACTTTACCAGGACATGCTTCTTGGTTATGTCGGGTAATTTTTAGTCCTGATGGCAAGATTTTAGTCAGTAGTGCTAGTGATAAAAAAGTAAGTTTGTGGAATATTGATAATGTCAAACTACAAAATACTTTAGAAGGTTGGCGAAATTGGATTCACTCGATTGCTTTTAGTCCTGATGGCCAGACTCTAGCTAGTGGTAGCGATGACTGTAGTCTGAGACTTTGGAATATAAAAGAGGAGAAAACAGTAGTAACTTTCCCAAAACACCAGCAGCGTGTGCAATCAGTTGCTTTTAGCCCCAATGGTGAAACTCTAGCTAGTGCAAGTTTCGATTTTACAGTTAGGTTATGGAATCTGACTACCAGTGAATGTATGGAAACGTTGAGTGAATATACAGACCTAGTACATTCTATTGCTTTTACTCCTGACAATAGCTTATTGATTAGTGCTGGAGAAGCTGGCTCTTTGAAGTTTTGGGATGTCAGAATGAAGCAGCACCTAAAAACTTTACCTAGCCACTACAAATCAAAAATTTTTGCAATTGGCATCAGTCCTGATAGCAAAAAAATAGCTGTTGGTGGACTTGACCGTATCATTCAATTGTGGGATATTGAGACGGACGACAACCTAATCAGTTTCCAAGGACATCAAGCAGATATCAGATCGGTTACCTTCAGTCCCGATGGTAAGCTATTAGCAACTAGCAGCCTCGACAAAACCGTTCGTTTGTGGGATGTTAGCACCCAAGAATGCCTCGCGGTTTTTGAAGGTCAACAAATATGGACTCACTCAATTGCTTTCAGTCCAGATGGTCAAATGTTAGCAAATGGAGTAGAAAACAATGCCGTGCGCTTGTGGAACGTTAACACCCACGAACCCTACGCCACCTTGAGCGGACATCAAAACTGGGTATTAGCAGTAGCATTCCACCCCGACGGTGAAATTCTTGCCAGTAGTAGCGCCGACGAAACAATAAAACTGTGGAATGTCAAAACAGGAGACTGCATCAAAACCCTGAGACTACCCAGGCTTTATGAAAACGCCAATATTACCGGAGTCACAGGATTAAGCAGCGCCCAAAAAGACAGCCTAAAAGCATTGGGAGCGGTGGAATATTGAATATTAGAATCTATGAGAGAGGTAACAGACTGTATTGTATTGTTTCAGTAATGAGCGCTTAGTCGGTATTAAATAGATCCCCCCTAGCCCCCCTTAATAAGGGGGGGACAAGAGTTCAGTTACCTAATGAGCCCTTAGTCGGTATCAAATAGATCCCCCCTAGCCCCCCTTGGAAAGGGGGGGACTGGAGTAGTCTTTGAAAAAGTGGAGACCCCTTGGAAAGGGGGGGACTGGAGTGTTCTTTGAAAAAGTGGAGACTCCTTAAAAAGAAGGGACTAGAGTGGTAATATTAGGAAGTGATATAGACATAATTGTAATATATTCTTGGCGATCGCTTGCTGGCGAATCTGCTAAAATATAAATCAACCTATCATTATATAATCAGAGGAAATATGCCGGATGTCACCATCAAAGACTTAGAAATAGTACAAACCCTATTCAACGAAGCTGGTTTAGATTATCAATTAGAATTAGAAGGTGGAAAAATATCAGTTATGGGGCCATCAGATATCGTTTCGAGCGAAATAACTATGCGTTTAGGCGCTTCCCTTTATGCCTGGATAAACCCTCGTCGTCTGGGGCGAGTATTTGACTCTGCAGGAGGTTTTATCTTACCCGATAGCAACCTCAAAGCACCAGACGTATCTTTTGTCAAAGCCGATCGCTTGCGACGCAGTATCCGCTATTTTGCAGAAATGGTACCCGATCTAGCAGTAGAAATCAAGTCTCAAAGTGACCGACTTCCACCTCTGAAAAAGAAACTCCTAAAATATATTGAATTGGGAGTGCAAGTCGCAATATTAATCGATCCCGATGAAGAAACAGTAATAATTTATCGCCCCACAGAAGAACCCATTGAACTGACAGGGGATGACATATTGAGCATTCCCGAACTATTCCCTGGTTGGGAAATATCAATTTCCGAACTTTGGCCGCCCGTCTTTGATGAGGAAGATTAACGAAGTCAGAAGCCAGAAGTCAGAAGTTAACCCACCCCTCACCCCTCCCCAACCCACCCCCGCCCCTCCCAGGAGGGGAGCCAGGAGGGGAAGTAGGGCATTTACTCCAAAAATATTGCGCCTTAAAAGGCGGGGTTGCGCGACCCATGTTATTTTGATAAATGAAACAATATCGCTCCTTTTTACCACATAGAATCTATGTTTGAGAAAAAGAGCGATCGCTTGTTTATAAAAAATAGAAATCATCAACAATCTTAAACTATTTCGCCCTCGCCACATCCATAATATCATCCATTACTGAACCAGACTCCTCTATTTTACTAATATCATTTGATTGGCTTTTTTTGACCTAATAGATTCACTATAGTTATAGTTTTCTACTCCAATTTTTTTATTTCTGCTATTTTGTGAAGTTAGATTTTTTTATTTATTTTTGTTTATTTTTTTATCAAAATGTTAAAAATAAAAGTTGATTTATGGGATGTAAAGAAAAATAAAATTATCGATCCCTAATAGTTAAACTCCATATGTAAAGTGATTGATCCATATATATTCTGGATATTTTCGTATTTATGAGGATTTTGTTTCTCCATTCATATTTGATTAATTCCCAATAGAATTGCAAGATAGGCTCTGAAAAATTCTTTAGTTACAGAAAGTAAAAAATTGTGTTTTTTCAGTTGAAAAGGTTATTATTGAAGAAAGATAAATATTTAATAACTAAAATAAAATGAAAGTAAAACAGAAAAATGTCGAATCAGATGTTAGAATATTAAATAGTTTGTGTTTAAGCAAAAATTGTCCAATTCAGTTTGTGTTGGGAATATTGGGGAGTAAGTGGTCAGTGTTGATTTTGCAAGAGTTACTGAGGGGCGATCGCCGGACTCACGAATTATTAGAAGCACTACCGGGAATTAGCTCGAAAACTCTGACGTTAAGACTGAGGCAATTAGAACAGTATGGTTTGTTAGCAAGGCGGGTATTTCCGGAAGTGCCTCCCCATGTTGAATATTCTCTGACGGATAAAGGGTTAGAAGTTCAACCAGTGATGATGGCTCTCCAGCAGTTGGGAGAACAATGGTTGGAAAGTGAAAAATAGTAGTTTTGTGGTGGAGGTGCTTGAAAGCATTATATTGGCTGAATTTTTGTTGGTGTGAGTTGAGTGTATAATTTAGTTGTGAGTAGAGTTATCAAAACTTTGTCAGCTCGTAGTAGGGCTTGAGCAACTGAAATATCTATCTGGCGGGCTAAAGCCCTACTACAAACAAATCCAAATCATCTCGATTAACTATAGCAGTCGCCACCATAGTTAGGATATCGGGTAATTATTATGATTCATGACGCGAGCAAGATGCTCGCACTAATTTTCCTAACCAACCTGACAGTTGCTATATCTTCATTAGACATCTGCAGAAAAGAGGGAACAGGGAATATCGGTTTTAGAAGGGGGGAGTTTCACAACTCCTGTACATCGCCCTACGGACGGTTCCCCCTGCCTGACGCCTCCGAAGATGTCATATCATGTCCGGTAGCATCGGAGCGTGTATAAAATTAAGGTGACACTCTTGAGAAAACCTTCTGCCTCCTGCCTCCTGCCTCCTGCCTTCCTTCCACCAAAGTCTAACTATTCAACCGGACATGATATCAATTAAACCAGTGCCATATCATTGGTATCTATGGCCGCTAAAACTGGATCTTGACGATCGCGCTCGGCAGTTTCAATGGTTCTTGAACCTGTTGTGATATTATCCTCAATCATATTATTATCAGATGTAGTTAACTCTTGAACTTCAATTTCACGGATAGAAGCTAAGTCATCTCCAGCAAGTAGAAACTCATCTGTATTGTCTGAGGGTGAGTCTGACTCACCATTAAGTAGTTCGTCATCTATTTCTGTAGATACTTCTTCACCAGTTAGAGCATCAGTTTTCTCTTCCTTGGGTGAGTTGGAAGCGATCGCTTCTTCTGTCACAGAATTATCTGACTCATCAGTTTCTGGAGACTCAGAAGTAATATCATCCTCCTCTTGCGTCACAACATCATCAGTTTCTGAAGACTCAGACTCAGAAGTAATATCATCCTCTTGTGCCACAACATCATCAGTTTCTGGAGACTCAGACTCAGAAGTAATATCATCCTCTTGTTCCACAACATCATCAGTTTCTGAAGACTCAGACTCAGAAGTAATATTTTCCTCTTGTACCGCAACATCATCAGTTTCTAAAGACTCAGACTCAGAAGTAATATTTTCCTCTTGTACCGCAACATCATCAGTTTCTGAAGACTCAGACTCAGAAGTAATATTTTCCTCTTGTGCGGCAACATCATCAGTTTCTGAAGACTCAGACTCAGAAGTAATATTCTCCTCTTGTACCGCAACATCATCAGTTTCTGAAGACTCAGACTCAGAAGTAATATTCTCCTCTTGTGCGGCAACATCATCAGTTTCTGGAGACTCAGACTCAGAAGTAATATTTTCCTCTTGTGCGGCAACATCATCAGTTTCTGAAGACTCAGACTCAGAAGTAATATTTTCCTCTTGTGCGGCAACATCATCAGTTTCTGAAGACTCAGACTCAGAAGTAATATTTTCCTCTTGTGCGGCAACATCATCAGTTTCTGGAGACTCAGACACAGAAGTAATATTCTCCTCTTGTGCCACAACATCATCAGTTTCTGGAGACTCAGACTCAGAAGTAATATTCTCCTGTTGTGCCACAACATCATCAGTTTCTGAAGACTCAGACTCAGAAGTAATATCCTCCTGTTGTGCCAAAGTTCCCAACTCTGCCTCCTCATCGCTACTAAAAGGGAAGAAATAAAAACCAGTCAACTCATCAGCTTTCACACCCTCCACAAAAGCAAGTTGTTCCCCACTATCCAAAACACTAATCACAGTATTATCACTCGACTCCGTTTCCTCAGCTATTTCCAACTCCTCAAAAGTCAAATCTATTAACTCAAAGAAATCATCATCCACCTGGAAATTATAAATCGAATCATACCCAGCATTCTGCTGCAAAACAAACGTATCACTACCACTGCCTCCATATAACTCATCATCACCTTCCCCACCTTCGAGAATATTATCACCCTCATTGCCATGTAACTCATCGTTACCCTCACCACCTTCTAACAAGTCATTACCTGCACCAGCACTTAACTCATCATCACCATCCCCACCAAGAATATAATCATCTCCATCTTCACCTTCAATAACATCATCACCCTCTTCACCATCAAGTAAGTCGTTACCTGCATTACCATTAATACTGTCGCTACCAGCACCTCCGTAAGCTTGGTCATCACCTTCACCTGCTGTCAGCTCATCATCGCCTTCCCCACCTTCAAGATAGTCGTGACCAACTCCTGCATCTAAAGTATCATTCCCTGCTTCACCGTAGAGTTGGTCTTCCCCTTCACCTGCCGTTAGCTCATCATCACCATCCCCACCTTCGAGGTTGTCATCACCATCCCCACTATCAAGAGTATCATTACCATCCTCGCCAGAAAGTAAGTCGTTACCTTGACCTCCATCTAATTCGTCATCACCCTCTCCACCATAAAGGTTGTCGTCACCTTCTTCTCCAGAAAGGATATCTTTGCCTTCTTGACCATAGAGTTGGTCCTTACCTTCACCTCCTGCTAATTCGTCATCGCCCTCACCTCCTTCGAGGTAGTCGTTACCTTCACCTCCTGTCTGAGTATCGTTACCTTCTTGACCGTAAAGTTGGTCTTCGTCTGCTCCACCGTCTAATTCATCATCGCCTTCACCACCTTCGAGGTAGTCATCGCCTTCTTTGCCTAATAATACATCTGCTTCTTCTCCTCCTTCGAGTATGTCTTCCCCTTCTCCTCCATCTAGGTAGTCTTGACCAGACTGACCTAACAGATGGTCGTCTCCTGCTTCACCTTTGAGTCGGTCGTCTCCTTCTCCTCCATCTAGGTAGTCTTCTCCTTCTCCTCCATCTAGGCGATCGCCTCCTTCTTCTCCATACATAAAGTCGTCACCTTCTCCACCGTCGAGTATGTCTTGACCAGTACCTCCTTCTAGGATGTCGTCTCCTTCACGACCATAAAGGCGGTCATTGTCTTCATTACCTTGGAGTTCGTCGTTGCCTGCTCCTCCGTCTAGGTAGTCGCGACCTGTGTTTCCTTTTAATTCGTCGTCTCCATCTTCTCCATAGAGGCGGTCTTTGCCTTCATTACCTTCAAGTGTGTCGTTTCCTGCTTCACCATTGAGGTAGTCGTTTCCTTCGTTGCCATAGAGGCGATCGCTGTTACCTCCTCCCCAGAGGTTGTCGTTGCCTTCTCCTCCTTTGAGCAAGTCTTTGTCTATTTGGCCGAACAGTTCGTCGTTTCCTGCACCACCTTCAAGGGTATCTTTGTCCAAACCACCTTTGAGGAGGTCGTTGCCTTCTCCACCAGAAAGTTTGTCATTTCCTTGGTTGCCGTAGATGTTGTCGTTTCCTTCTCCTCCGTCTAGCTGGTCGTTGCCCGATCGCCCTTCTAATAGGTCGTCATCGCTTCCTCCAGAAAGGCTATCTTGGCCTTCCATGCCGTAGAGTTGATCGTCCCCTGCTTCTCCTTCGAGGTTGTCGTCTCCTTCTCCACCGTCTAGTTGGTCGTTGCCTTCTCCTCCTTTGAGGTTGTCGTCGCCTGTTTCCCCTTCTAGGTTATCGTTGCCCTCTCCACCGTCTAATTCATCGTCCCCTGTTCCTCCTTTGAGGTTATCGTTGCCTGCTCCTCCTTCTAGGGTATCTTTACCTGTTTGACCGTGGAGGTTGTCGTTGCCTTCTCCTCCGTCTAGTTGGTCGTGGTCTTGGCCACCTTTGAGGAGGTCGTTGCCTTCTTGACCTTCTAGGGTGTCGTTGCCGTCTTGACCGTAGAGGCGATCGCTTCCTTCTCCTCCGTCTATGAGGTCGTTTCCATCTTTAGCTTTGATCAGGTCGTTTCCACCTAAACCGCTGATGATGTTGTTTTGGTTGTCGCCGATGAGTAGGTCTTCGTATTCTGAACCTTCGAGGTTTTCGATGTTGGTGAGGGTGTCTTGTTCGGAGTCTCCTGCCCAACCTTGGCCTTCTTGGAGGCTGACGTGGACTCGACTTTCGGAGGTGAAGTAGGAGGCGGTGTCGTTGTCGTTGCCTCCATCTAGTTTGTCTGGATCTTTGCCTCCGACAATGAAGTCGTTACCGTCTTCGCCTTTGATATCGTCTGTTCCTTCTTCGCCGAAGATAATGTCTTCTCCGTCTCGTGCTTCTATGATGTCGTTTCCTGTTCCACTGTGAATGATGTTATCTACTTCGTCCCCTGTAATGGTGTCGTCGAAGTCGGAACCGATGACGTTTTCTGTGTTTAATATTTCGTCTGTGCCTCCGGAACCGTCGTTTGCTTGGTTTTGTTCGAGGTTGACGTTTACTTTGTCTGGGTCTCGACGATAGGAGGCGGTGTCGTTGTCGTCACCTCCGTCTAAGGTGTCGTCTCCAGCGTTACCTACCATTATGTCGTTGCCTGCAAGACCATCGATCTGGTTATCTTTTTCGTTGCCTATGAGAACGTCATTGAATTCTGAACCGATGATATTTTCTAGGTTGGTGAGAATATCTGTTGTGTCAAAACCGTCTTGAGCTGTGCCTTTTTCAATGGCAAAGTCTGGTTCGGTGTCGGTGAGAATGGGTTTGTCGGTGACAATGCTTGTGTGTTGTTTGTCGATATTTGCTGCTACTTCAATGGTAACGTCTGGTTCGATATCGGTGGGGATGGAATTTTCACTGGCAATGGTTGCTTGTGGACTGCCTACTGGGTTTTCGTAGCCTTGTTGTTCGTCTATATTTACTACTACTCCATTTGGTGAGTTGTCGTAAATGACTGTATCGTTGTCGCCTCCACCGTCGATGAAGTCGTTTCCTTGTTCTCCTCTTAGGAGGTCGTTATCAGCTTCACCAAACAGTTCGTCGTTACCATCTCGACCATTAACTGTATCGTCTCCACCGCCAGCAGTAACAATATTTTTTTCTTCATCGCCAGTAATTTCGTCGTCAAATTCTGAACCGACGACGTTTTCAATTTTGGAAAGTGTGTCTATGTCTCCCCAACCATCTGTAGCTTCACCATCTTCAAGACTAACATTAACTGAACTCGGGTCTCGACGATAGCTAACAACATTTCCACCGTTTCCGCCATCAATTGTATCGTTTCCAGCGTTACCAATAACAAGATCGTTGCCATTCAGGGCAGTAATTTCGTTATCACTGGAGTTGCCAATAATAACATCATCAAATTCTGAACCGATGACATTTTCAACATTGAAAATCTGGTCTTCACCTGCCAAACTATCTGTTGCCGTAGCAGCATCAATTTGAAAGCTATCTTCTAGGTCGCCAATATCACCGGAATTTTGATAATTTTTGCTGTCATCAAGATTTACAACTACAGCTTGTGTTGCCTCCTGATAATCTATCAAGTCACCTTCTTAAAAACTAGACAAAGCTAGACATTTGCCATCGGTGACTGCAAATGATTTCGTGGCTCACCCGTTTCAATGTGTACTTGCAAAGAAAGTTGATGTTCCGCCCATAAACTATGGGTTAGGATTCCCTCAAGGGCTTTCCTCCACTGAAAAAGTTGAGTCCTCCGGATACGATGTAGTTTAATAAAACTAGCAACTCGCCTCCAATGACTCCAATCATGTTTGTTGACATCCTCTGGTCTCAACAAACATTTGGGGATTTTTTCTGATAATTTTAAAGCTCTACGACCAATCACTAAAGCAGCAGCAGTGCCACTGTTTAGACCGTATTTAGCCATATAATTAATCATTCCAATCACGCTGGTAAAAGCTGGATTGACTTTTATTAATTCAACCCCAAATCTTCTACAACATGACTCTAAAGCTTCTCTAAACATCCCTGTAGACAAGTTAGAAAGCATCGCATTATAAACTTTACTTTCCTCGCTCCGAGCAATGGATTTTTTCTTGGTAAAATCTAAAGACTCAATAGCAATAGCGCACTCAAAAAAATCTGCTAATTTGACAATATGAGCGACAATATTTCTCATAGTTGTTTGTCGAGACCCAGTAGTTTTATTTTTCCACTGGTAAGATATGTCTTCTAAATATTCAATATTTCCATCCCATTTAACATAAGTAACTGAAATTGATTCTGCATTAAAATCAATACCTATACAACCATTTTTTCTAGTATGAACTACTGGAATTTCTTGTATGTAAGTAGCTAAATGTACATACCAATTATCCTGTTTATGCTCCCTGCGAAAAATTTGAATTGTGATTGGTTTAAAATTGTTTATGGCATAATCTAAATCTGTTGCTCTATATCTGCCATCCCTATCTGAAACTGAAAATTCTAACTGTATTTTCTGACCATATTTATCCTGTAATGGTCTCGGTAGTTGAACTTGTAATTGATATAACCCATCCTCTTTTAATGGGAAAACTTTGAGCATAGTTCCACCCCCTGGCTGAGATTTTCCTACACAGAAAAATCTGCCTGAGCGTTTTTTTCTCCAATCTACACTCCATTCCTCTTGGGTTTGATATCCATTTTCTGCTAAATTATGTTGAGCGTTAAATAATTTATGTGAACCAAAACAGATATGTAAACGTTCTGTATTTTTTAACTTCTTTAATTTTCGTTTCAGACTAGCTATTTTCTGAATTTTACTTTTTAATCCTAGCAGTTGATTCTGAAATTTATTTCGGGCTTGTATGTGAGGAAAACCTTTTTTTGTTGCTAACTTTAATGTTTTTTCTAGTTTAGTGATGAGTTTTTTTGTCGCAGTTGTTTTAGCTTGGATTTGTAATTCTAATTTAGTGATATTGTTATTCTTAGCTGTTTTTAATTGGTTTAAACATTGAGTGGCTTCAGTGGCAATTGAATCAGCCCATGCCCATTGGAGGTTAAACCGCTTCATTAGATGCTTTTCTACTTCTGATTCTGACAATTTCTCAGTTTGCATCCAGTTGACAGCAGACCGTTTCCAGGATTCATACAATTTTCCCAGTTCCTCAAAAACAGGATGATATTCAATTTTTGCTTCTATCCCTGTTAAGGAACCGTGAGACTTGGCCATTGCTAACATTGAATTACTTTACTCAAGGTTAGCATGGTTTGTCTAGGAATGTTAATAATATTTGCTATAGCTTTGACTTTTTCTTTTGCATAGTGCCTAGAACCATAAATTCGACATGAAAAACAGTGGATAATAGCTAAATTACCCGGAATTTCTCCTAATGCTTCTTGAATAATAAATTCTAGGGTTTCAATTGTATTTGTTGGATTTTCCGATACTTGTTCTATGATGTCGGCAAAGCGATCGCCATAATCTAGTAAGTCATTAATGCTCAGATTAATTAGAGGAATTTCTTTATTCAGAAGGGGGAAGTCATTTTCATCAGCTAGGTTTCCTAAGAAATCAACTGCTTCAGTTAAGGAAGCTACAACTGTTGAGAAATCTAATTCACTCAAATTATCAGATATATTCTCAAATCCTTCTACAGTAACCTGTGGAGCTGTGGGTTGAATAAGATCCTCAATCTCTACAGTAACACTTGCATTATCACCAATAGGTATATTTAGTGAATTATTAGGAAGAGTAATGTCTTGTAAATTGAGAGAAGCTGTTCCATTAATGTCTTGATTTGTGATAATTTGGTTAATATCATTATCAATGGCATTATATAGTTCATCAATAGTGAGACGACTATCTCCAATTGTTTTACCTAAAGCTAGATTAACAGAAGAATTAACATTAGCTTGACCGTCATTTACCTCTATTTCTAAAAAACCTAAATTAGCTGCAGCTTCAAAATTGCCATTAATATCAATACCTGCTTCTACTGAGGTATTGTCAATAAAAATAGACTCACCAAATGAACGTGTGTCTATTAGTTGACCTTCGATTATACCATCTTTAAATGGGATATCTGCATCTGAATCTGAAGAGTCTGTTGCCAAAATACCAAGAACAAATGCAGCACCTGAACCATTAATTGATTTTACAGTTAATTCTTGTTCTCCACTGGTTTGATCTTCTAAAATAATGCGATTTCTGTTAGGAGTAATATTGGCAATAACCTGACCTGCTGCAGCTGTATTAATAACATTAATAATATCTCCAATTGTATTAGCAGAGTCGAAGTTTACTTCAAAAGTACTACCATCTTGTACTGTAATTTCGATGTCATTTTGACCAACTGCATTAAAGATACCATTACCATTATTCAGGTCATTTAGTTGTGTATTGACATTAAGATCTTGGGTTAATTTATCTAAGTCAACTCCAAAAGTTAAATTGAGTGTACCAGTAGGTATAACTGTTACATTTCCTTCACTATTAATATTACCTAAAGGTTCTAGATCTAGATCGAAATCTAGAGGCAAACTGACAAGTTCAGAACCTTCAAAGGGAGAAAGAGTTAAATCAAAGGTTAGTTCACCACTCGTTTCATCATACTGAGCATTAATATTTGTACCCGGAAGTATTGTTTCTAAAAGATCGGCAAGTTCTTGAACTGATTTAAATAGAAGGGTTTCTTGAGAAACAGTAGAATCAGGATCGTCAGGATCGAGTTGAATATCTTCTTTCTGAATCAACTTGCTGACAAAACTGTTTTCCAAAGCTGTTTCAATATCAAGTAAATTTCCCAAAGTTTGATTATTGATAAAAGGAATTTCAATTCCATAGATATCAGATTGCCGAAGTTGATCTAACCAGGAACCTAGTTGTCGAACAATACCAATAAAGTCTTTAGCCGTAATATTTGTAAAATCTTTCCAGAGTTTCTCATCGGGAAGTTGAATTTGTGGCGCAGTTTCAAAGAAATTTGTTGTTCCATCTCCTAGAGTAATTTCTTGTGATGGAGTAGAACCCAAGACAATATCACCAGACTTTATTTCAACAGGTAAATTTGCCAAAATTGTACCCGTTGATGACAAATTCACTAAATCTTGAATGTTTTGAATTTGTTTTTCTGAATCCGATTCTGCAATCTCTAATTCTGAGAGTGTAATTTTATTTCCGTTGCCACCAGGATCGTTAAAGGTAGCTTCAATTGATGCGTCTAAATCAATTGTACCCTCTTGAATACTTGCACCTAAAAAACCAACATCTAAATCTGCATTTAGGGGAGAATTCGTATTATCAACACTAGCCGTACCTAATAATTTGTTAATATCAATAAAGGAATTTTCTTGATTATTTAGGTCTAAACCAACAGTCGCCGTAAAATCTAAATCGGCTGTCAGATCGATTTGAGTTTCTCCATCAAATCCTAGCTGAAAATCACCTCCATTGAGATTAATTGATTTGGTCTGAGTGGGAGACAAACTTAAATCAAAGGTTAATAAATTCAGTCCTGAATCAAATTGAGCATTATCTATATCTAGATCTGGTAAATCTAGATTATTGAGTTTGTCAATTAGTTCTTCTGTTGTATCACTTTGGTCTTCTGAAAAATAGTCGTTAATTGGCTGAATTAAATTGTTTTCAACTTGATTTCCTAAATCAATTAAATTTCCTAAAGTTGTCTCTAATATTGGTAATGAATCTGCCAGAGTACCAAATTGATTAAGTGTTTCAGTTAATAGTTTTATCTGTTCTAGGGATTTATGAATATTATCAATACCTGTAGTGTCGATTTGAGCCATGATGTTCTCCTTGATTATGATTTTTTTTTGATGAAATAAATAGCCTGAAATGGATAAATATAATACCTATTAACCTACATTATGCACGACAAAACGTAGCATAAAAATATAAGTCAAAAGTCAAAAGTCAAAAGTAAGAAGTAAGAAGTAAGAAGTAAGAAGTAAGAAGAAAATTATAGTGGTCAATAGAAGTCAATAATTCAGCAAGTATTTATGCTTAATATTTAACTGAAAATTTGACTTTTGAGAAGTAATTTATACAGATAAATATTTACCAATAATAGAAGTTGTATACTACTTTTAATGTTACAAATTTACGTGCGAAATGTGGGCATTAAATTCAAAAAAATATAAATTACAAAATCTTTAAATTAAGTTAGTTTTTGATAATAACTTAACAACTAAATCCTGAAATTTATGTATATTTTTTTGCTAAATAAATAGTATGATTAGACCCTGCAAAAGCGCCATTTACACTATTTATATCTGCTGCGAATATAATATCAATCTTTGAAGAACTCTAAATTTTAGACTTCCCACTTTTCTCGCAAATCTTCTGCTTTTTGTCAGCCTAATTCTACTTAATATTAGCAATAAATTGCTACAAGTGGCAATTACTTTCAAGCTATCTTCTAAGCTTAATAATTCTGAGTTCAAAGCAGATGTTTCAGACTGACCTAAAAGCTGAGTTCTTACAATCGTATTATCCATGTTTTTGTTTCTTAGTTTTTAGCTGGATTTAGTTGATTATAGGGAGTCATCCTGATTATTTATGAAAAATTTTCTTTTTTTTTTATAATAATGTTGTTACCCTGTACTATTGTTATACTATACTGTTTTTACCCTTTAATGTTGTTATCCTATGCAGTTTTCACCCTCTACTGTTTTTGCCCTCTACTGTTTTCACCCTCTACTCTATTCATGTAAGTTTGACTAACACAGAACTTACGCAAAGGCACTATTTATAGAGTGCAAGTACTATTGGACAATAGTTTTGAGCGCTATATATAGCGTATATGCGTAAGTCCTATAACAGATGATCTTCTGGCTGAATATCACTTTGATCGACTTTGTAGCCATCTATTGACATACAAAAAACTATGCCAACAGTTAATTTTTGTCATAAGAACTCAAAGGTTTTACTAGAGCGATCGCTAATTATCCAACTTCGATGTCGGCAAGAGGTCTCCCGTTAAAGGCGCGAATTATTTAATTAGGGTTTGCGCTCAAAAGTCTTTTTGTTGAGGTAGGAGTCAGGAGACAACCCACCCCTCGCCCCTCCCCCTCCCAGGAGGGCAGGGCTGTTTTAAAGTATTGTAGATTAAGGATTTATGGAGAACAGGAGATTAGGAGATAGTGGAACAGTGAAATTTGCCAAAATTTGCCTATTTTGAGCGCCAATAAGCGTCTTTAAGCTCTGAGAGGATATTTGGTTTAACGCCGCTTAAAAGCCTCCATCCCCGTGTCTCCGTGTCTCCGTGTCCCCGTGTCTATTGAGAATGAAACAGCCCTGCTCCCAGGAGGGGAAGACAGGAGAAATGGGAATTATATCAAATCCGGTAGCATCGGTGTAATTAGATAGTTAATCTAGGAGTCAGAACTCAGGAGTCAGGAGTCAGGAGAAAAGAGAATTTAGAAAGATTTGCTCTTTAGGTGAAGATGAAAATTGTTTTATACCGACCCCGAGCGGATTTGATATTATAAGAAGATATAGTCGTAAAAATTGTCCCAAGATTGTTCTGCCATAGTTAGCCTAAAATACTAGCTTTTTGAGGGGTTTTTAACTAAAACAGGCGCACTTTTTTCGAGCCTCAAACTACTCAAACCTTATATATATCAATGCTTTTAGATTTAATCAGCAAACCCTAATTATTAATTATTAATTATTAATTATTAATTATTCGGTAATATCATATCCGATTAAATAGTTAAATTTTGGAGAAAGGAAGGCAGGGAACTGAATGCTTAGGATATAAAACTCAAATTATCCGATACCAACTCTACAGGAAAATTTGTCGATACTTAGATTGTTCTGAGAAAAAAGCTTTCTAGTTTTTAAGGATATAAAAAAATGATGGTATAACCTTCCGGAGTTACAACAATAGTTGATAAATTAGTATTGTATAAATCGAAAAAAGGTCCTTAAATAGCCTAAAAAAAATAAAATTTCGGTAAACTGAAATAAATTCACTGTAGATAAACTAGGTAAAAAAGAAACTTTTTTCTTATAATATTATCTAAATAAACAGTAGATAAAAATGCCATTCGGTCAGCTTACCCATATTCATATTGGTAGTTGTTGCCCAACTTGATTCGGCAAGGGGTCTCCCGTGATAATCTCCGATTTAACGGGAGAGAACTTCACATTGGGCATTTCCGTATGAATACTTAGATCCATATATTAGTACTGATGATCGAATTATCCGGAAAGTACTCCTGAATTAGTTAATAGGTGCTTGAAAAGGAGATTTAAATAGCAAGCCTCAGAAATCTGAGACTAACATAGATGAAGAAACAAAAAATGAGTGTTACCCATACTAATCAAGCGGTCTAAGTTAGTTATAGATAACACTACAACTAGGCGTGCAAATTGCTAGTTCTGATAAATCATAACCAGCACTACTTTTAGCTTTTTTATACCAACACTTTAAGGTTGCTAGGTCAGGGATACTCAACACTCCTACACAGAGAAAGTTTCCCAAATCTAAAATCCAAAATAGTAGAACACCAAATCCACAGCCGTCATTTCTTTCCCATTTATTCATAATCAAAAGCAAATATCGGGAGTTTTGGCGGAGTAAATTCAGTAGAAGGATGAAAAATAAGTGACACAGGAATTTCATATTTCAATTACTCCCCTGGGAGAAGACGAATACTTTGTTAGAACAGAAAAAGTGCCTGTTGGTGTTGAACTGGCAGAAGAAATTGTCGAATGGCCTGTAGAACGATGGCTGGCCCAAGCACGTCAACTATTTCGCAATCCATTAATCGATCTCCTAGAAGGACAGTCCAATTCTCAGGTAGTAATTCCCAGTCAGATTGTGGCCAGGTCTGGGGAAGTAGTAAGTCCAGGCTTAGTGGCATTAGGCCAAGAAATGTATCAAGAGCTATTCAAAAACACCCTGGAATATAGTTTGACTTCTGCTCAAGCAATAGCTCATTACTCAGGAGAAATATTACAGCTACGTCTGGGGACTAAAGACAGACGTATATCCAGTTTGCCTTGGGAGGTACTCCATGCAGGCGATCGCCCCCTTGCCACTGGTACTGATGTAATTTTCTCTCGTTATCAACCTAATACTTCCTTACCTAAACAAACCCGGACACGAACTCCAGAAGAACCATTAAAAATCTTAATGGCGATCGCCGCTCCTAGCGATAAAGATAGTCTGCAACTAGAAAAAGAATACGAGGCGTTGCAACAAGAGCTACAAATAAATAGTGGAGAAACTCAGATCCACCTAGATATTCTCAGGCAACCCGGACGAGAACAACTTACTCAACGTTTAGAGCAAGGTAAATATCAAGTTTTCCACTATGCAGGTCATAGCAACTGGGGTATTTCCGGCGGTGAAATATCTCTGGTCAGCAATACAACAGGGTTAACAGAAAGTCTCAGTGGTCGAGATTTAGCAGGGTTGTTAGTTAACAATGGTATTCAGATGGCGGTCTTCAACTCATGTCGAGGCGCTTACAACCAATCAGTTAACGATACTGGTGATGAAGTAGCGCTCAACTTAGCAGAAGCGCTAGTTAAACGAGGTATTCCGGGAGTGCTAGCAATGGCAGAACGCATTCCAGATGAGGTTTCTCTGAGCTTGACACGGCTTTTTTATCGAAATCTCAATCAAGGTTATCCAATAGACTTAAGTTTGAGTCGGGCACGACAAGGATTAATTTCTGCTTACAGTTCCCATGAACTTTATTGGGCATTACCTGTTGTTTACCTACATTCAGAGTTTGATGGTCGTCTGATTCAAAAATCCGACAACTTGGCAAATGAAATTGTTAAACCTTTTGAGGAATTTGTTGAGGAAAAAGTTGCATCACCAGAGTCGCCAGAAGATTCTACTCGTGTAGAACCAAATATCGATCTGGAGAATATTGAGGAATTTCCTACTGAACCTCAAACAGATAATTTTAATTGGCAGACTACAGATAATCAAGACCAGGTAAAGACTCTCCAAGAGTTATTGCAAGAAAGAGAAATAACAGAACAACTCAGGAATAAAAGCAATGAAAAACAAGAAGAAATAGTAACACAAACTCAGTCAGTATCAACTACACCAAAGCCTCATAAATTTTCCTGGAAAAAAACATTAGTATCTGCAGCATCATTAGTAATGTTAGCTTTTGGTACTAATATAATTACTTTCAATAAACTGTCACCAGGGAATGCTCAATTGCTTCCTAAAGCCCCAGATCCAGGGATTAATTATGACTATAACAGGGTTCGACTTGTTAATGTTAATGAAAAAGTTAGTAGCATTGAAGAAGCACAGATACTGGCAATTAGACAGTTTAAGCAAAATGATATTCAGGCTGGAAAGTTGGTGGTAGAAACATTATTAGAAGGAGGAAAATTAGAAAAAGCAGGAGAAGCAATCGCTTCTGTACCTACTCAACTCAATGACCATCCAGAAATCAATTTTCTTAAAGGTAGATTAGCTTGGGAAATCTTCCAAGATGGAAATCAAAATAACTTCATAGATGAAGCTATAAGTTATTGGGAAAAAGCTGCTGTAAAAAGTCCAGAAAATATTCAATATCAAAATGCTTTAGGCTTTGCTTATTACACTAAAGGAGATATTGAAAAAGCTTATGGAGCTTGGTTAAAAGTATTGCATTTATCAGGAGAAATACCCCTAGAAATGGAAAAAGTCCGTCCTGTTTCTAATAGCGTTCGGAGAAATTTATCTGTCAATAAGAGAGGAGCTATGAATGCTTATGCAGGCTTAGGATTAATTAAACTAAAATCCGCTAAAAATTTACAGAAAACTCCTGACCAAGCTTTAAAATATGCTAGTAAAGTTATGAGAGAAGCTGGCAAAGAGTTTCATATCCAACAATTGCAAAAAAATTGGTTGTGGTCTCCCACTGCTCGTCAAGATTGGGATTTATTATTGAGACTTCGATATCAGAAACAACCTGTTGAACAGGATAAGCACTTTGAAGATATTGCTTAGTAATAAATTGTAAGCATTCAGCCGTCAGCTAGCCTCCTATCGGAGGAACTACGTTATCAGCAATCAGCTATTGTTTTTAGTTTTAAATAAAAGCTTTACTAATTGAGGCAGAATTTATACTTAATTATAAAAGCTGGCTAAAACAGTCTATATTTATTCAAACCCTCTCATGAGAGCTGACAGCTGACAGCTAATAGCTGAATGCTTACTAACGGTTTATTTTTAAATTGGCTAATAACTAATTTAAAAAATAGTCGGAATACAAGAGCGAGCAGCCGGAAAAATAATAAAGGAGGAGTTATATCATGTCCGAATAATTAGTGATAAAAAAAACTTGTTTCTCCTTATATAATAGTTTTCATAAGGCGTGAAGTACATCAATTATTCCCCTAAATCTCCCTTAAAAAGGGCAGGGCTGTTTCATTCTCGATAGACACGGGGACGCGGGGACACACCAGACACGGGGATAGAGGCTTTTAAGCGACGTTAAACCAAATATTCTCTCAGAGCTTAAAGGCGCTTATTTGCCGATTTTTCAGCAAATTTTGGCAAATTTCACTATTCCACTATTCCTTTATCTTCCGTTCTCTCGCTCATCGTTAATCTACAATACTTTGAAACAGCCCTGCCTTAAAAAGGGGGACTTCCAGTTCCCCCCTTAATCCCCCTCCCGTCCCCCTTGGGAAGGGGGAAGCCAGAGGATGCTGCGCTTTTTGTTAAACGGGGGTTAGGGGGGATCTCCTGAGTCCTCTCTCGTTATTTATAACTATTCAACCGGACATCGTATTAGGAGAAGGGGAAAATTCAAATTTTTATTTTCTACTCTCTTTGTAAGCATTCAGCCATCAGCTATTAGCTAGCCTCCTATGGGAGGAACTGCGTTAACAGCTATTAATTTTGGGGAAGGTAAAAATAATTGAGAAATTGAGACATAATAAAAGTTACTGTGAAAGTCTCCTTCCTAAACCTGAGAAGTAATGAATAATTACTAATTGCTGTTAACGTAGTTCCTCCGGAGGAGGCTAGCTGACTCCTCATAGCTGAATGTTTACCTCTCTTTTAACTCCTGCACCAAAAGTTGATAATTATAAAAGATATTAAAATGACACAAAAATCTGAAAACACTATTATTTTTTTTAACTCAGTTCCCGGTAGAATAGTCACACATCTAATTGCTGTTTTATTAACTCTAGGTGGTGTTTGGTTATTTCAAAATCGACCAATATTTTCTTCAAAAACTATATCTATAACTCCTGATCCAATTAACCTGGCAAGATATAATAAAGAACAACCAATTAATTATAGTGCTAATACTATAGAAGCAGACAAAAAATTAGCTATTGAACAATTTAGTAAAAGTGATATTCAAGCCGGAAAAAAAGCTGTAGAATCTTTATTGAATCGAGGTGCTTTTAGAGAGGCAAAAGAAGCACTTAATATTGTGTTAAAAACAGGTGGCAATGAGCAAAATATTGACCCAGATATACTTTTTTTACAAGGTCGATTAGTTTGGGAATGGGCGCAATATGGAAATAGAAACTATACTGTAGATGAAGCTATATATTACTGGGAAAAAGCAGTCGCTAAACTCCCTGATTCTATTCCATATCAGAATGCTATAGGTTTTGCTTACTATACTAAAGGAGACCTGAGAAAAGCTTATGATTCTTGGTTAAAAGTCTTAAAATTATCAGGAGAAATTGCACCAGACGCACAAATACTGCGTAATATTTCAACCGAAGCTTTGCCAACTCCAGAAGTTGAACAAAAAGATGCTATTAATGCCTATGCAGGTATTGGGTTAGTAATGATGAAATCTGCTCAAACTCATCAAGGAAATGAGCAAAGAGAACGCTGGTTGAGAGCTTTACAATATCGGACAAAAGTAATGAAAGAAGCTGCAATAGAATATCATATTCCCCAGCTTAGACAAAACTGGTTATGGTCACGAGAAGCACTACGAGATTGGGATTTTCTAATGAGAACAGATTGGAATATATTGCAGAAACCGAGTAATTAGGGTCTGCTGAAAAAATTGGTTGGTGGGGGTAAGACACGGGGACGCGGAGACGCGGGGACGGGTCGATTTGTGGGAGAACAGGCAACGGTTTCGGCCATTTTATGTGAAGAAATTTTCTTTCAGCAGAAAATGTCAGTATTTTGAGACAAATAAGAGCCATAAACGTAGGATATCAACTGAATATAAAAAGCTCCATTACCGAAAAATTGTGGTTTAAAGCCTCCCCTTTTAAGGGGATAATAAAGAAAAATTTTCATGAATTTGTCAATCCTCTTCTTTTCAAGGAGAGGTAATTATTCATTATTAATTATTCATTATTCATTGTTGAACCTAGCTATCCTGACTTTTAGCTTTATTCAGCAAACCCTAATTAATATAGTAGGGAGTAGGGGGAAATACAGCATATTTTGGGCAAATGATGTACAGGATAAATGGTGAAAACATTGTAGTGCGGGCATCTTGCCCGCTTCAGGGTGTACCTCATAGAGTCACAAAGTGCTGTAGTTTATCGGAAGAACTTAAATATATAAACTCAGAAAAAATTAACAAAATTAGCATCAACTACCATCATAAAAACTTTTGATTTCTATCCATTCTTTCTCAGATAAAGGTTCTGTAATTAGCTGAATTTTAAAACATACCATAGCTGCTCTAACTAATGCTTCAATAATCTGATTAATCATAACTTCTCTCCTATCGGCAGGAGAGAAAATAGATGTAAAAATATCAGAAACTCCGGGAGAAGGTTGAGAGTTAAAAACATAACTAAAAAGTTCAACATCAGGTGTTAAAATCATAGAACCATGTTGTAATATTCCCTTACCTTTTCTCAATTGGGCACTACCGATTAATTTTCCACCATTGGGTAATATTAAATCTGCACCAGTAGAAGTGCCAAAACAGTTAGGGTTGTGGATATAACCTCTTCCTGCATTACCATAAACTAAGTCAACACCAAGCGATCGCCACCCCAGTATTAAAAATTCACAAATAGCCTGATAAGACTCAATGCGACTGCCAGGAAAACCAGAAGTTATTACACTATAAGTTAAATCTCCCTGATGCAAAACCGCTCTCCCACCAGTAGGACGACGGACAATATCTATCGGTTGGCCTTGCCAAGTCAGGTTTTGCCAATATTCAGGATAACGTCGTTGATGATAACCTAAAGAAATGGCTACAGGTTGCCAGGTATAAAAGCGGAGAGTTGGTGGAATATTTCCTTGGAGATGTTGGTGTAGCAACCATTCATCTATTGCCATTTGTAACTTTCCGGTTGTTGTTAGTAAAGGAATAAGTCGCCAAAACATGATTTCAAGAATTTAGAATTAAGAATTTAGAATTAAGAATTACCTCTTTTTATAAATAAGAGGAACTAAAATAGAATTGCTATATACTCATCGTCTTATATCATGTCCGGTTGAATAGTTACACTTTGGAGGAGGTAAGGCAGCGGGAGCTGGAGGCAGGAGGCAGAAGCGGTGCGAACCCGCGTCGGCGTCAGACGCAAGGGAATGCGCACTCCTGTGAGGAAAGAAAAGGTTAGAAGGGAAAAGGTTTTTTTATCACTGATTATCCGGACATGATATTACCGAATAATTAAGGTTTAAAGCCTCTCCTTTAAAGGAGAAACAAGAAAATATTTTCCTTTTATTCAATCCTCTTCCTTTTAGGGAGAGGTAATTATCAATTATCAATTATCCATTATCCATTATCCATTATTGAAAGCACTTTTTAGGAAGCGTGAGATACAGTTTTTCTCTACTCCCTAAAGTCCTAAAATTTTGTACCTCATCAACTCCAAAACTGCTGTAAAATATTTTTGTAACCCATAAAAATCCTCTAGAAACCTTCCATATCTCAAGTCAAATATCCGATCAACCTGTAATCAATGTTTTTTTCACCTCTACCTCTAGGTCAAAAATTAGAATTATTACCAAATCATGTTCATATTTGGAATACAAATCTAAAATTACCTCTATCTGCCATTGATAAATTATCAAAAATATTATCCTCAGACGAGATAGATAGAGCCAACAAATTTTATTTTGAACGAGATAAAAATCGTTTTATTATTGCCAGAGGAACACTCAGAAAAATCCTTAGCAATTACTTAAATATTGAACCTAAAAATTTACAATTTACTTATAGCGAACGAGGCAAACCCTATTTACCAGATACATCTATATTATTTAATTTATCTCACTCTCAAGATTTAGCTTTATATGCTATTACCACAGTTAATTCAATTGGTATTGACTTAGAATATATTCGCCCAATGAGTGATGCTGAAGGTTTGGCAAAACGTTTCTTTACTGTTCAAGAATACAACCTTATTAGTCAGCTTCCTCCTCAACAACAGCAAGAAACTTTTTTCAAAATATGGACTTGTAAAGAAGCCTATTTAAAAGCTACTGGAGATGGGTTAGCAGGGGGGTTGGAAAAAGTAGAAGTTTGTTTAAAACCCGAACAACCAGTACAGTTTATGAGTATTAATGGAGATTTTCAAGAAGCTTCCCGTTGGTATTTATATCAGTTTATTCCTGAATCTAATTATATTGGTGCTGTAGTAGTGGCAGGGACAAATCAAAACTTGAGTTTTTGGCAAATAGTTTAATTAGGGCTTGCTGATTAAATCTAAAAGCATTTACAGATCAAGGTTTTAGCTTTTTTATAGTCGAATTGCAGTGCGCCTGTTTCAGTCTAAAACACTCAAAAAGTTAGTATTTTAGGCGCATAGTTGGGCAGAAAAATCATTCTTACAATTCTTACTCCTACCTCATCTAAATTCCTATTTCTCCTGTCTCCTGTCTCCTGTCTCCTGTCTCCTACCCTCACCCATAAGACTTTTTCAGCAACCCCTAATTACAGCATTTTGCGACTCTATGAGGTACACCAATCGCGGGCAAGATGCTCGCACTACAATATTTTTACCTAAATAACACGGGAGCATGAAAGCCATCGTCTTTTAAGCGATGGATGAAAGGCGAGGAGTCGGATTTTAATCTTCGGTATTTTATTTGACCAAAAAGCCACATTGAAGGCCCCCGTGTTTGAACCGGGGATGAAAAGAACCGAGTTGTTTATACTAGACAACTAAAGTGGTCCTATGCTATTATTACTCAGGGGTAAGCCATCCAACCCTCGTTTCAAATGTACTGTTGTCAGCAAGTTTTAGTAGGTAAAAATCCTGAATTAATTGCTATTTTAACATTCTTATGTGAACAGTCTCACAAGCTCACTAACATGGGAATATATTATGGCAGACAATTATATTTTAAGTCTCACAAAACTCTAGGTAAATATGACTTGGAAAAGGTCTACAAAAAGAACAACCACTATAAAGTTTTATATTCGCTCTTCAGCACAACAAATATTGAGAACTGTAGCTGAATCATTTAGGTCTTATTATGGTCTTATAATTGCCTATAGTGAAGGAAAAATCTCAGAAAGACCAATGATTCCTAACTATAGAAAAAAAGGGGGAATGGCTACAGTTAGTTACCCTTTTCAAGCATTAAAGCTTAAAAGTAATCAAATTAGAGTACCACTAGGTAATACTTGTAAGCGTTGGTTTGGTCTAGATTGCTTTTATATTCATAAGCCGAGTAATCTAAATTTTGCTTCTCTTAAAGAACTGAGAATATTACCGAGAAATAGATGTTTTTACTATGAATTTGTCTATGAAAAAGAAGTAGTAGTTAAACCTCAATTAAATCAAGACAATGTATTAGGAATTGACCATGGTGTAAATAATTGGTTGACCTGTGTATCGAATGTGGGTACAAGCGCGGGTTATAGATGGTAAACACCCACCCCTTTGGTTCCCCTCCCGGGAGGGGATAGGGGTGGGTTGGTACAACAAACAGGTATCAACTATTAAGGAAAATAAACCGACTGGATTTTGGTCAAATAGGCTAGCTTCTATTACAGAAAAACGTAACCGCCAAATCCGATTTGGGTATTAACAAAGCAGCCAGAATAGTAATTAACCATTGCGCACAAAAATTCTATTGGTACAATAGTATTTGGTTGGAATAAAGGTCAGAAAAATCAAATAGAATTAGGAAAAAAAAGTAATTCAGAATTTGTACCAATTCCTACAGCTAGACTCAAAGAAAGAATAGCTCAATTATGTGATGAGTATGGAATTATATTTATAGAAACAGAAAGATTGTTATACAAGTATTGCTTCGTTTTTAGATGGTGACTATCTGCCTATTTATGGTGAAAAACCCGATGATTGGAAACCATCACCGAAAAGAATAAAGCGTGGTTTGTATAAAGCACGTAATAATTGGTTAATTAATGCAGACTGTAATGGAGCTGCAAATATAATTGCAAAAGTAAGCAGAAAGCTAGGGTTAAACTTAAGCCGACTGTGTAGGGGCACTTTGACTTGCCCCCAGAGAGTGTATCTTTGGTCAGCTAAGAAGAAACGGAGCAACACGGATTTATCCTGTTGCGCAGTATCTGCTTAGAATCCCCTCGGCAACAGCTGCGGGGAGTAGTCAATATTAATCTTGTACATCATATCAAATCCGTTTAATTCGGTATAAAAAAATATTCCATCTTTACCCAAAGCAGAAAGAATTCTGAGTTCTCTTCCCTTCTGAATTCAGAATTCAGGATTCAGAATTCTGAATTCAGAATTCAGAATTCTACCTCCTCTTTTTTCTAGTTTATCTGATTCGGTTGTATTAACATTGTAGGTTGAGTGGCAGTAGTTAAGTCAAAACTATATTGCCCTATATTGAATGAAACTGAATATTTAGGGCTGAGTCACTGAAAATGACATAATTAATAGTAAATATTACTCTGTAATCTATAATTTTAATTTTAAACCTATGAAAGAAATAGCACCTTATGGCTCTTGGAAATCTCCCATCACTGCTGATTTGATTGTGGCAGGGACAATTGGACTTAGCAGTCTTGCCATTGATGGTGACGATGTTTACTGGATTGAAGGACGACCCTCAGAAGGTGGACGGAATGTAATTGTCCGTCACACTCCAGATGGACAGACAACTGACATAACTCCCTCACCTTTTAATGTCCGTACCAGAGTCCATGAATACGGAGGTGGTGCGTTTTTGGTGACAGATGGCACGATTTATTTTTCTAATTTTGCTGACCAACGTCTCTACTGCCAAACCCCAGATACAGCTCCTCAACCTTTAACTCCAGATGCAAACTGCCGTTATGCTGATGCTGTGATGGATAAACAGCGCGATCGCCTAATTTGTATTCAGGAAGATCATACCAAAGGTGGAGAAGCTATAAATAGGATAGTTAGCATCAATATCAAAAATGAGGCAGATATTCAGATATTAGTCGAGGGTAATGATTTTTATGCCTCGCCACGTCTGAGCCCAGATGGCGAGCGACTTTGTTGGATAAGTTGGAATCATCCTAATATGCCTTGGGATGGTACTGAGTTATGGGTAGCTAAGATTAATGCAAATGGTTTATTAGGTGAAACTCAATTAGTTGCAGGTGGCAAAGAAGAATCAATTTTTCAACCAGAATGGTCGCCAGAAGGAATCTTATATTTTGTTAGCGATCGCTCTAAATGGTGGAATATTTATCGGGTTTCAGGAACTGAAATGGTAAATATAGAGCCATTATATCCTTTAAATGCAGAGTTTGGAATGCCACAATGGGTATTTGGAATGTCTACTTATGGTTTTACAGCAGCAAACAAAATTATTTGCACTTTTACTCAAAATGGAACTTGGCATTTAGCAACTCTTAATACTACGAAAAAACATCTACAGGAAATAGAAATACCCTATACTTCTATGGGTTCTTTGAAAGCCAAAGGAGAGCGAGTTTATTTTCTGGGAAGTTCTCCGACAAAAAACACTGAAATTGTCAATATAAATCTATCTACAGGTGCTATTGATATCTTAAAACGTTCTACAGATTTAGAGATTAATTCAGGTTATTTATCTATTCCTCAATCAATAGAATTTCCTACTGAAAATGGGAATACTGCTTATGGTTTATTTTACCTACCAACTAATCAAGATTACACAGAAATAACATCAGAAAAACCACCTCTTTTAGTCAAAAGTCATGGTGGCCCTACGGCAGCAACTTCTAGTAGTTTAAGCTTAAAAATTCAATATTGGACAAGTCGTGGTTTTGCTCTACTTGATGTTAATTATGGAGGCAGTACTGGCTATGGACGAGAGTATCAGCAAAGACTAAAAGATAACTGGGGAATTGTTGATGTTGATGACTGTGTTAATGGCGCTCAATATTTAGCTAAAAAGGGTTTAGTTGATAGTAATCGTATGGCTATTTCTGGTGGTAGTGCAGGAGGTTATACTACTTTATGCGCGTTAACTTTTAAGGATGTTTTTAAGGCTGGTGCTAGTTATTATGGAGTTAGCGATCTAGAGGCTTTAGCTACAGATACTCATAAATTTGAATCTCGTTATTTAGATGGATTGATTGGGCCTTATCCTGAAACCAAAGATATATACAAACAGCGATCGCCTATTAATTTTACTGAGCTTTTGTCTTGTCCTGTAATTTTTTTCCAAGGTTTAGAAGATAAAATTGTGCCACCAAATCAAGCAGAAACAATGTTAGAAGCTTTAAAGCAAAAAGGAATACCAGTGGCTTATGTTGCCTTTCCAGAAGAACAGCATGGGTTTCGTCGTTCAGAGAATATTAAACGGGCTTTAGATGGGGAATTTTATTTTTACTCCCGTGTATTTGGATTTACACCTGCTGAAAATTTAGAGGAGATAGAAATAATTAATAATTAATAATTAATAATTAATAATTAGGGCTTGCTGAATAAATATCAAAGCTTTTACATATAAAGGTTTTAGCCTTTTTAGATCTTGAAAAAGTATGTGGTTTTCAGCTCTGTTATGCTCAAAAAGTTAGGATTTTGGGCGCATAGTTCGGCAAAAAAAATACTCCCCTACTCCCCTACTCCCCTTTTCCCCTCCTGGGAGGGGGAGGGGCGAGGGGTGGGTCCCCTACTCCTTAAAAAAGACTTTTTCAGCAAACCCTAATTAGGGTTTACTAAATAAAGTTTTTTTAGTAGGGGTAGGAGTCAGGAGTTAGGAGTCAAGAGAAATGGGAATTAATGAGGAGGTAGTCAGAAAAATTGTCCCTTGATTTTTCTGCCATAATCATCCCAAAATACTAGCTTTTTGCCGCTCTTTCCACCGAAAAGTTGACACTTTTTGAGACCAAAAAATGCTACAACCAATAAGCGTTAGCGAAAGCTTCGCTAACGTTTATACTTGAAGTGGCATTTTGCTCCGCGACATATAAAGCGGAGCTATGCGTCAGCTTTCCGGCTGTAACTCAAGTATTACCTACAGCAGTTTTCATTTGAGTAGACCACAGTAGGGACGTTCCATGGAACGTTCCTACTAGCACGTCTAGCTTGAAAATGTGGGTAAATTTTAGAAAATATAGACCACCACTCCCCCCTTTCCAAGGGGGGTTGGGGGGGATCTTAGCGTTGGGTTTTACTCACAATCTTAGTCTAGACGCGCTACTACAATGTTTTGCTTATGAAGATGTGGTTCATCAATTAATGAAAGCACTTTTTAGAATAATAAGGTACAGCTCTAAAATTAATCTTTTTTTCTCTACTTCCTACTCCTTACAGCGCTTTTCAAATTGATGAACCACATCGCCATAACCAAAATTCTGTAGGGACGTTGCATGCAACGTCCCTACTGTGGTCTACTGAAATGAAAACCGCTGTAAAGTCCTAAAATTTTGTACCTGATCAACTCCAAAACTGCTGTAGATATAGTGGCATGAAAAAATCAAGTTTGTCTTACATCTCACGAGGGAACTTCAAAATTACGCCCTCTGTTCTATGTATGACTTTAAAAGTATATAGCGCTACGTGCAAGGCAACAGAGGAATACAAAATGCTTTCAGCTTCTATTTCTATTTACGTCAAATACCTTAATGTGTAGCGCTATAACTTTAGAATGATTGAAGTATTTCATATCTTTAATTAAAATAGTTTTACGTCATAGGTTATATCATGTACGCATAATTAGTGATGAAAAAACTTTCTCCTTCTTCTCCTTTTCTTCTTCTTTCTTTCCTCCTGACTCCTCCGTCGTTATTTATTTTATAATTGTTCAACTGGACATAATATTATTCGTCTAACGATATACAACATTTTGCAAGTATTTTTAAACTTATAATTCAGGGTAAACTTATGCACAAAATTTTATTAATAACAAGCTTTTTAAATCTGATAATATGGATATACTTATTACTTTTTAGAGGCAAATTTTGGTTGGTAGATAAACAATTATTGCCCATACCAGAAACAGAAATTAGAAAGATTCAATGTTGGCCATCAATTGCTGCAGTTGTTCCTGCTAGAAATGAAGCAAAATTATTGAGATCGACACTAAAATCCTTATTAAATCAAGATTATCCAGGAAATTTCAAGATTATATTGGTGGACGACAATAGCAAAGATAATACAGCTAATGTTGCAAAATTTATAGCTCAACAAAATGATAGCTGTACTAAACTAGAAGTAATTTCAGCAGGAAGCTTACCTAGTGGTTGGAGTGGAAAACTATGGGCAATTAATCAAGGAATTAGATATGCCAAGCTACAAACTCCAGCCCCAGATTATTTTCTTTTTACTGATGCAGATATTGAACATAGCTGCACAAATATTCGTCAACTTATTATTAAAGCGGAACAGGATAATTTAGCCTTAGTTTCTTTAATGGTGAAGCTACAATGCCAAACTTTAACGGAAGAATTAATGATTCCGGCATTTGTATTTTTTTTCCAAAAACTATATCCATTTAGATGGGTAAATAATCCACGAAATTCTACCGCTGCAGCTGCTGGAGGCTGTATATTAATTCGTAACCAAGTTTTAGATGAAATTGGTGGAATAGAAGTTATTAAAAATGCTTTAATAGATGATTGTTCTTTAGCTACAGCAGTTAAACAAAAATCAACAAATAAAAAGATTTGGTTAGGGCTAACTTCAGACACTAGAAGTAAACGTTCCTATCCTGATTTATTTAGTATTTGGAGTATGGTTGCTCGTACTGCTTTTACTCAGTTAAATTATTCACCACTGCTGTTAATTGCCACAATAATAGGAATGAAATTAACTTATTTAGTTCCTTCATTAGGAATAATTTTAGGAGTGATTTTTAGTTGGTGGGAAATAGTAGCGATCGCTTTATTAGGAAAAATATTAATGTTTTTAGCCTACTTACCTATTGTCAGATTTTACCAACTTTCACCAATTTATGCGATGAGTTTACCAACTGTTGCTTCGATTTATACATTAATTACTATAAATTCAGCTTGGCGATATTGGCGAGGGCGAGGCGGTTATTGGAAAGGGCGAACTTATTCACCGCAAAAGTCAAAAGTCAAAAGTCAAAAGTAAGAAGTAAGAAATAACAAGTCAAAAGTCAAAAGTCAAAAGTCAAAAGTAAGAAGTAAGAAATAACAAGTCAAAAGTCAAAAGTCAAAAGTCAAAAGTAAGAAATAAGAAATAAGAAGTAAGAAATAAGAAGTAAGAAGTAAATTATAGTGGTCAATAGGAGTCAAGGATTCAGTAAGTGTTTATGCTTAATATTTAACCCTTGAATTTGACTCTCGATAGAGGTAAATGAAGATAATTTATATAGTATAAATATTTAAGCTTGCTACAGACTTTATACTAATTTTTATGTTACAAATTGAAGTGCGGAATGTGGGATAAACGTAAGCATTCATAGGTTTGGAGAGGTTATTTATGAAGCTATGAAGATCGAGAAGAACAGACAATTGTCAGTTTCTTCGAGCAATAAAAATTGATATTATATCAAATCCGCTTAAATAGTTATAGATTAGTAGTCTTTAGAAATCAGAAGTCAGGAGGAGAGAGAATCACTTTGATGAACATAGTTATGACGATTGGATATTTTTTGATCTCCAATTCCACCGGACTTAATATTACCACTGCCACTGGGGATTTGTCTTCAGTAATTGAGTCATTTGTTCTGCTTCTAGAGGTTTAGAAAATAAAAATCCTTGACCAAAATCACATTCTAACTCTTTTAGTTGTTTGAATTGTATAGGTGTTTCTATACCTTCAGCAACTACATTCATTCTCATAGTTTTAGCAATACTAATAATTGCTGGAACAAGTCCTAAATCAGTTGACTTATCATCAATTGACCAGATAAAAGACCGGTCTATTTTGAGGGTATCTACAGGAAATAAATGTAAGTAACTCAGTGAAGAATAACCAGTACCAAAATCATCTATACATAGTTTTATATATCTTTTTCTAAGTTGTTTGAGTAATATATCGGCAGTTTTTGTATTTTCCATTATAGCACTTTCTGTAATTTCTAATTTAATATGTTGAGGATTTACTTGTGTTTCTGCCAGAATTTTATCGACTTGTTCAATCAAATTTGGTTGTGCAAACTGTCTTACTGATAAATTAATACTCATTGTTAGAGGATAATTGGTAATTTTTTGCTGCTGCCATTTGTAGAGTTGATGACACGCCTCCCGCATTACTAAATTACCAAGGGGGTTAATTAAACCTGTTTCTTCTGCTATCGGAACAAATAATTCTGGTGAAACTATACCACGTTGAGGATGATGCCAACGTACCAGTGCTTCAAAACCTGTTATTTTACCTGTATTAAATTCAACAATTGGTTGATAATAAACTATAAATTCTTGTTGATTAATTGCTCGGCGTAGATCTGTTTCTAACTGCAAAAGTTGGAGAGCAGTACTATGCATTTCTGGACTGAAGATATGATATCTTGCTTTCCCTGATGCTTTAGCTTGATACATTGCTGTGTCTGCATCTCTTAATAAATATTCTGGTTTTTCATAGTTACTATTGCCTAAAGTAATGCCAATACTAGCATTAATAAAAACTTCATGTCTGAGCAGCTTAAATGGATAAGATAGAAGTTCAAATATTTGATTTGCTAAGTTGACAGCAGGATCTATATCTTGAATATTGATTTGTAGAATACCAAATTCATCTCCTCCTAGTCTGGCTAGGGTATCTTCTGGCTTAAGTACTTTTTGTAAACGACCAGAAATTGCTATGAGTAATTCATCTCCTACTAGATGGCCAAGAGAATCATTAACTACTTTAAAGCGATCGCAGTCTAGAAACATCACAGCAAACTTATATGCTGAATTGGCTTGAGTCTTATCAAGAGCTTGTTTAAGACGATCCATGAATAAAACTCGATTTGCTAATCCTGTCAAACTATCGTGAAGCGCCATTTCAAGTAATTTAGTATTAGCTTCCTCTAGCTGCTTTGTACGCTCTTGCACTCTTATTTCTAGTTGAGTATTCAGTAGGTGAATTTCTTTTTCTGCAGCTTGTAGTGATAATTGATTTTGAATTCGGATTAAAACTTCTTCTAGGTGAAATGGTTTAGTAATATAATCTACCCCTCCTACTTTAAATGCTTTAACTTTATCAATTACATCGTCAAGAGCACTGAGGAAAATGATCGGAATTTCAGAGGTCTGAGGATTATTTTTTAACTGTTCACAAACTTCATACCCGTCTACGTATGGCATCATAATATCTAGCAAAATGAGATTGGGGGGTGCAGTTTTTACCGCCCTCAGTGCCATTTGTCCACTAATTGCCTTACGAACATTATACCCTTGCTTTGTTAGCATTCGAGATAAAAGGCGTAAGTTTTCTGGTGTATCATCAACAATTAGGATATCTGCTGGATTTTTGTTCATATTTAGTATTTTATCTTGTTGTTTTGAATTTTCCATTGTTAACTACCTATTAGTTTTTAGCATTAAGCTAGTCTCTTGCAGAGGAACTTCGTTAACAGCTTTTAGCCGCTCTGGTAAAACATCCCCGGTTTCTATAAACATCGAAGGTGCGCGGAGGGCTTGCTCATCCCCTTCTAAAAGTTTACTGCTGACTGCTGACTGCTGACTGCTGACCGCTTTTTTAATTATTTTGAGCTTTCTAGATGCTTGGTTAAATCTATAATTATATCAAATCGAAAGTTTTCAACTAATTCAGTTAAGGCTGTAGTAAGGGTTGTATTTTCTTCAGGAATTTGTTTAAGTAATCGGAAAATTTCATCATCAGAACCCATAGATGCAGAATGGTTTAATTGTTCAGTCCACTCTAAAGGCATCTTGGAAAGATTGGTACTTATTTCAGAATAATTTAGTGTTTTTGCTGAGGAATTGTGATTTATATTTTGATTACTATTTTCGTTGTTAATTTTTTCTGCTGCATATATATATTTTGCTTCTAAATGTTTGCCAATAGTTCTTAATAATTCTGATTCTCGAAATGGTTTTCTCACAAAATCATCACATCCTGCTGATAAAATTGAACGTTTATCTTCTTCAAATGCACTAGCAGTAAGAGCAATAATTTTAGTCGATCTATCTTTTAATTTACCTCTGATATTTGTAGTTGCTTCATAGCCATTCATTACTGGCATTCGCATATCCATTAAGATTAAATGAGGTTGCCAACTCTGCCAAATTTTTATGGCTTGTTCCCCATTCTCAGCTTCTTGAACATTAAAGCCTATGGATGTAAGTAATTTGACTAATAACAAACGGTTAGTATTTCTATCTTCCGCAATTAAAATACGATATTGAGGTTGGTCAAAGTCTAAACCAATAATTATTTCTTCTGAATATTGATTTTCTTTTGTTACAGATGCTTCTACTATTTCTGCTTGAATATCAAAAGTAAATGTACTTCCTTGACCTACGATACTATTGATAATTATTTCTCCCTTCATTAATTGTACAAATTTTTGACTAATTGCTAAACCCAAACCTGTCCCTTCTTTAGATTCATAACCACTTAAGGTTTGACTAAAAGGTTTAAATAATTTATCAAGTTCATTTGAGGCAATACCCTTTCCAGTATCTGTGATGGAAAAAATAATCTGAGCCACAGAGGAGTTTGTTTCTAGCTTTTCATTTTTCATTTGAGTAACTAGGGAAATATTAACCGTAATGCCACCTTTTTTTGTGAACTTTATGGCATTACCAATGAGATTAATCAATACTTGACGTAATTTATTTTCATCAGTTTTAATCCATTCAGGAATTGCAGTAGAACGCTCAAATTTTAACTTTAAACCTTTTAATTGAGCTTTTAACTGTAACATTTTTTCTAGGCCATCTAATAGACAGTGAAGATTAAAATTATTTACATTTAGTTCTATTCGCCCCGATTCTATTTTTGACATTTCAAGAATATCATTAATTAATGCTAGTAAATGTTCTCCACTCTGACTAATAATTTCTAAGTATTTTTGACGCTCTAAAGATAAATCTTCATCCCGACTCATTAGTTGAGTAAAACCAAGAATAGCATTTAGAGGTGTACGTAATTCATGGCTCATATTAGCGAGAAATTCACTTTTCGCTTGGTTTGCTGCATCAGCAATTTCTTTTGCCTCTCTCAATTCTGCTGCTTGTCTTTGAGTATAAGTAAGTAGTTCTGCTTGCTGGACAGCTACTCCTAACTGAGTGCCTATTTGAACCACGAGACTAATTTCTGATTCTTGCCACGAGCGCGGACCTGTATTTTGGTAAATTGCTAATAGTCCCCATAATTGAGTACCAGAAAATATGGGAACGGTAATATAAGCTCTGATTTGAAATTGCTCTAAGAATTTTAGGTAACATGAATTAAATCCAGATTTATAAATATCTGCTACGGATGTATATTTTATTCCTTGACTATAAACACCGCCTTGAGTATCTTGTAGATAAGTGTCAGCATATTGTACCGTCTGATTAACACTGGCAAAAGTTTTAACTACACATTCATCTTTATCCACTGCTACTTTGGATGCTAAGGAACGCTCTTGTAAGGCAAATACAGAGGTCCATTTCTGGTCTACCGACTCAGCTACAAATTCCCCACTCCAGTCTGGGCGGAAATGATACACAACGCAGCGATCGCTTTTAACTACCTGTTGTAGTGCTTCAGTTGTAGCGTTGAATATTGTTTCTAAATCTATAGACTGGCGCATTTTCTGAATTACTGTAGCTAGAGCAGACTCTCGCTCTGCTGTTTGTCGGAGGGTTAACTCAATGTTTTTTTGTTGCGTTATATCTCGGATCACACCAACCAATACTTGATTACCAAAAACATCAGTAGTGGCAACTTTTTTTGTTGATACATAATGAACTTTACCAGCAGTATCTGTTAATCTTTCTTCACTTTCCTGTTCTATTCCATTCTCAAAGACAAGGTTATCATTGTTCCAAAAAACATCTGCTTCAGATTTTGCTAAAAAATCGTAGTCAGATTTACCAAGCAACTCTTTTTGTGAAGCTCCGATCATCTGACAAAAAGCATTGTTAACAATTTGCCAACGGTGCTGGCGGTCTTTAACAAATATGGGGTCAGCTACTGAGTTAATAACTCGCTCCAAAAACTTTTGGCTAGCTTGTAGTTTAGCTTCTGCTTGTTTACTTCCAGTAATATCGGTAGCTGTACCAATGATTTGTTTTACTGCTCCTAATTCTGTTCTGCTAAAGATGGTCTCTCTACTGAATAGCCATATCCATTTCCCATTGCGACATCTCATTTGATATTCAAATTCAAAGATATCGCTATCTGCTCCAGTCTTAATTTTTTGATGGTGTTGAGGCAGCCTCGCAAAATCATCGGGGTGCATCAGATTTTTTAATACATTTTCCCCCATTTCTTGAATTTCTGATTCTGTATAGCCAAGCAGATCTTGAATTGAACGATTAGTATAGACATTTTTCTGCTCAACTAGGTCGTATATATACAAAAGACTTGGACAGGTATGGGTGATTTTTTCGACTAAACGTTGACTGGAGCTTAATGCTGCTTCTGCTTGTTTGCGGTCGTGTGATTCTATTGCTAGAGCTGTCATATATGCCATATAACTAGCAAAATTTTGTTCTTCTATAGTCCAAGATCTTTTAGTTTGAGTTTGCTCTAAACAAATAATTCCGACAATTTTCCCCTGTAGATGAATGGAAGAATCTAACATTGAATAAATTGAAAATGGAGTCAGATAGGAATCACTGAGTTCTTGAGTTCTATGGTCTTGATGAGCATCTGAAGCAGCGATTAATTTTTCTGTTTCTATAGCTTCAAAGTATTGAGGATAGTTATCTTTAGAAAGAATTATTCCTTGACTATGTTTATCTAAACTCATTTCATATAAATCAGCACATTTAATTTCTGATTTATCATCATTATAAAACCACACACTTGCTCTTTCTACATTCAGGGTATGGCTGCCTAATTTAGTTATTTCGGCTAGAGCTGCACCAAGATTTCCTGCGTATAAATTTTGGTTTTTTGCTAATTTTAATAAACCTGATTGTGTTTGTTTTAAAAATTTTTCACTATTTTTTAAAGCCAATTCTGCCGCTTTTCTTTCATTTATTTCTGTTGCTAGAACAGCGTTTATTTTTACTAATTCCGAAGTACGTTGTTGCAAGTCTTGAGTTGCAGATTCAACTCTTTTCTCTAACTCATTATAAGCTTGATTGAGCTTAACTTCAGCTTTTTTACGTTGTAATTCGGCTGTTGCTCTAGCAGCAAAGACTCGCATAATGGCTATAGCATTTTCAGGGTCGTCTAAAGTTTGATTATTATTAATACATAATGCTCCTATTACTTGTTCTTGTTCATTAATTAATGGTACTCCCAAATAACAAACTGCTTCCATTGCAGCTAACCCAGATGCTGTCGGAAAAATTTTCTGAACATGGTCAGGATAAAACTTGAGTTGTGCTTCTGTAATAACAGGTTCACAAGGAGTTCCTTCGATTTTATACTTGATATTTTCTGCTAAGTTTCCTTTAGCAAAAAATGCTACTGTTTGGAGTTCTTCTGAACTATCTTCTGGAAATTTTGATACAAATGCGTGCCTAACATTCAAAGCTTTTGCTAAGTGTTGAACTAGAGCAAAAAAGAATTTTTCTCCTGTAACTGAAGCTGTACCAACAATCAAGTTTTTTAGAATATTTTCAGCTTTTACTCTTTGACTTATTTCTGTTTTTAGTTGTTGATTAATGGCTTCTAGTTGACCGGGACTTGGTAAGGCCAGCGCTAGAGGAATAATTTGTACTAGGGAAATTGCAGTATATACTGATATTAAAGCAGTCAAAGCTTTAATTAGCCCGGATATCCAGTATATCGGGTGCCAAAGAGTCCAAGTTTCTATCAGGTGACTTGTGCCACAGGAAATAATAAAAGCTCCAAACAGGAAAAATATCTGTTTAAATGGGACATCTGTTCGCTGGCGGAGAAAGTATATTAATGTAATTGGTATGGAGTAGTAAGCCAAACCAATCAAAAGATCGCTGAGAAAGTGTAACCAGATAAGATGAGACTGCCACAGGTAACACTGACCATGAGGCATATATTGGTTTGATGAAAATAGAGTTATTAATACTTCCCACATAATACAAGACTGATTCAGTATCAACACAACAATATCTACATTTTAATAGAATTATTAATATTGACTATTTAAATTATATCTAAATCAACTCAATTAAATAAATCACACAATGGAGATATTGCCATAAACTTATCTATAACACATGAGAATTATGAATTAAAAACATGAGAGATATGACCGATTATTTTTCATATCAAATTTCTTAGCATCTGTATTATTCATTAATATTCAGAATTCAGGGGTGGGAAGAGAATTTAAAAAAATTGGTAATTAATTAGGGGTTGCTGATTAAATCTAAAAGCATTGACAGATAAAGGTCTTAGTCTTTTTGGGTCTTGAAAAAGTGCAAGGTTTTCGTTCTAGGGAACTCAAAAAGTTAGGATTTTGGGTTGACTATCGCAGAAAAATCAAGGGATAACTCTTTCTCCTGCCTCCTCGCTCATTCCCTATTCCTCCTGAGTTCCCCTCCTGGGAGGGGCTAGGGGTGGGTTGATATCATGTCCGGTAGCATCGGAGCGTGTATAAAATTAAGGTGACAATGAAAGAAAACCTTCTGCCTCCTGCCTTCCCCTCCTGGGAGGGGTTAGGGGTGGGTTGCCTCCTGCCTTCTTTCCGCCAAAGTCTAATTATTCAACCGGACATGATATGACTCCTACCCTCACCCATAATACTTTTTCAGCAAACCCTAATTATGTGGATATATTACAATATTTTATTTTAAAATTAAGTTAATTTTAGACCACAAAAATGATAGCTTCTTTAAAACAGATGGGATTATATTGTTAAAGTTGAAGGTCGAATTTTAAAGAAATAAATATCTCCAAAAACCATCCAAATTTTTCTATAACTTAACTTTAGCTTATTGATAATTGTCAAGTGATTTTGCTTGTGATATTGCCCGATGGATATTTGAGATATTTAGTTATTAAGAAATCAATATCTTATTACTCTTTTTTACTTTTTTTTTCAATTAATCAAATTTTATTCTAATATAATACTTCATATTATAGAGCTGAAAAAACAGATATTGCTAGTATAAATTTTTCATAATTAGGGTTTGCTGACAAAGTCTTTTAGTAGGGGTAGGAGGGGTGCATCTCAATGCGTGAATAAAGCCAAAAATTTATCGCTTTTAGGGAACACCGGAGCTGGGAACACCGGAGCTGGGAACACCGGAGCTGGGAACACCGGAGCTGGGAATATATAGGAAAAAAGTATTTTTGCTTGCTATGAGATGCACCCGCTAGGAGACAACCCACCCCTCGCCCCTCC